>NZ_JBSFUU010000045.1:0-78684 GCF_053591955.1 Streptomyces sp. NPDC002845
AGGCCGACCCACAGCAACCCCCACCCACCCGCAACCGGCCCACCCACCCCCAGCAGGTCCGGGGGCGCAGCCCCCAGGCGGGGTCGAAGGGGCGGAGCCCCTGGAGGATGGGACGGGTAGGGGCGGCGGGGGCGGAACAAACACGACAAGTTGCCGCAGGCGCCCCCGCGGCAAAGCATGAAGAGGTGACCGACGCAAGCGAGCAGGACAAGGCCCCCGGATACCTCCGCTTCCCTCACCTCAGCGGCGAGCGCCTCTGCTTCGTGGCCGAGGACGACCTGTGGGTAGCACCACTGGACGGCACAGGCAGGGCCTGGCGGCTCACCGTGGACCGTACGAAGGTGGGACACCCACGGTTCTCCCCGGACGGACGGCAGATCGCGTACACGAGCTGGCGGAGTGTCGTACCGGAGATCCACCTGGCACCGGTGGAGGGCGGACAGCCCGGCCGCCGGCTCACCTACTGGGGCAGCGCGGACACGCAGGTAAGGAGCTGGACCCCCGAGGGCGACATCCTCGCCGTCGCCTCCCACGGCCAGCCCTTCTCCTACTTCACCTGGGCGTACAAGGTCCCCACGGACGGCGCCCCCGGCGGCCGCCTGCCCTGGGGCCCCGTCTCCGACATCCAGGTCGCTGACATCGAGGGCGAACGCAGAACCCTCCTGCTCACCGGCACCCCGCCCCACGAACCCGCCGCCTGGAAGCGGTACCGGGGCGGCGCCATGGGCCGGCTGTGGCTGCACGGCGAGCGGCTGCTCCCGGACCTCGACGGCCACCTCCACTCCCCCATGTTCGTCGGCGGCCGTATCGCCTTCCTCTCCGACCACGAGGGCATCGGCAACCTCTACTCCTGCGCCCACGACGGCTCCGACCTGCGCCGCCACACCGACCACGACGCCTTCTACGCCCGGCACGCCGCGAGCGACGGCACCCGCGTCGTGTACCAGTGCGCCGGCGACCTCTGGATCGTCGACGACCTCTCCCCCGACTCCCTCCCCCGCCGCCTCGACGTACGACTCGGCGGCCCGCGCGCCGGACGGCGCCCGTATCAGGTCCCCGCCGCCCAGCACGTCGACGGCATCTCCGTCGACGAGACGGGCCGCGCCAGCGCCGTCGTCGTACGCGGAAGTCTGTACTGGCTCACCCACCGCGACGGCCCCGCCCGCACGATCGCCGACACCCATGGCGTACGCGTCCGGCTGCCCGAGATGCTCGGCCCCGGCGGACAGGTCGCGTACGTGACCGACGCCGAGGGCGAGGACGCGATCGAGATCGCCTACCTCCCCCGCGCCACCGGCCACCGCGAACCCCGCCGGCTCGCCTCCGGCGGCCTGGGCCGCGTACTGGAACTGGTGTCGGACCCCGAGGGCGAACGCCTCGCCCTCGCCTCGAACGACGGACGCCTGCTCCTCCTCACTGTGTCCGATGAAGCGGCTGCCGCCGCGGGGACGGAGGACGGAGCGGGTGAGGTGACGGAGCTGATCACGTCCATCAACGGCCCGGTACGCGACCTCGCCTTCTCCCCGGACGGGACCTGGCTGACCTGGTCCCACCCGGGCATCGGCCGCTCGCTCCGCCAGATCAAGATGGCGCGCATCGAAGGACCGGGGGCCCGTTATATCGTCGACGTCACCAACGGCCGCTTCGAGGACGAGAACCCGGTGTTCACGCGGGACGGCCGCTACCTCGCCTTCCTCTCCTGGCGCGGCTTCGACCCGGTGTACGACGTCCACACCGGCGACCTCTCCTTCCCCCTGGGCTGCCGCCCCTACCTGGTCCCCCTCTCCTCCGCGAGTCCGTCCCCCTTCGCCCTGAACCCCGACGGCCGCCCCGTCGCCGGTGGCATGGACCCGGCGGAGTCCACCGGCGAGGACGACACGGACGGCACGGTGACCGTCGAGGTCGAGGGCCTGGCGAGCCGGGTCACGCCCTTCCCGGTCGCGGCGTCCAAGTACTCGGCGCTGTACCCGGTCGCGGGCGGCGGCCTGGTCTGGCTGCGCTGGCCGATCTCGGGCGCCCTCGGCGAGACCTTCGCGAACCCGGCCGACACCAGCGGGCGCCCGACCCTCGAATACTTCAACATCAGCAAGGCGAAGAAGTCCGAACTCGTCGAGGACCTGGACTGGTTCGCGGTGAGCGGCGACGGCACCCGTCTCGTGGTCGTCGACGAGGGCGACCTGCGCGCGGTCCCGTCCACGGAGTCCGGCGACGCCGACACCACGGTCTGGATCGACCTGCGCCGTATCTTCCACGAGGTGGACCCCCCGGCGGAGTGGCGCCAGTCGTACGCGGAGGCGGGCCGCCTGATCCGCGCGTACTTCTGGGAACCCCACATGTGCGGCATCGACTGGGACTCGGTCCTGGAGCAGTACCGCCCGCTCGTCGAACGGATCACATCTCCCGACGAGTTCGCCGACCTCCTGCGGGAGGTGCTCGGCGAACTCGGCACCTCCCACGCCTACGTGGCGCCCGCGCGCCGCAACGAGGGCCCACCCCACTACCAGCGCCGACAGGGCCTCCTGGGCGCCAACTTCGTCCGCAGGGACGACAGTTGGATGGTCTCCCGCATCCTCGCCGGCGACTCGTCCGACTCCAGGGCGCGATCACCGCTCGCCGGAACCGGTATCCGCGAGGGAGCGGTCCTCACCCACGTCGACGGCCGCCCGGTGGACCCCGTGACGGGCCCGTACCCCCTCCTGGCCGGCGCGGGCGGCACGACGGTCGAGCTGACCTTTGCCCGACCCGTCGCCCACCACCACCCTTCCAAGGAAGGCCCTTCGGGCCCCTCTGATTCGGAGGGCGAGGGCCGCGCGCGCCGCGTCGCCGTGGTCCCCCTCATCGACGAGCGCCCCCTCCGCTACCAGGACTGGGTCGCCAAACGCCGCGAGGTCGTCCGCGAGCTGAGCGGCGGCCGCTGCGGCTACCTCCACATCCCCGACATGGGCGGCTCCGGCTGGGCCCAGTTCAACCGCGACCTCCGCATGGAGGTCTCCCGCCCCGCCCTGATCGTCGACGTACGCGGCAACGCGGGCGGCCACATCAGCGAACTGGTCGTGGAGAAGCTCACCCGCACCATCCTCGGCTGGGACCTGACGAGGAACGCCCAGCCGGTGTCGTACGCCTCCAACGCCCCCCGCGGCCCCGTCGTCGCCCTCGCCGACGAGGCGACCTCCTCCGACGGCGACATGATCACCGCCGCCTTCAAGCTCCTCCAACTCGGCCCCGTCGTCGGCCAGCGCACCTGGGGCGGCGTCGTCGGCATGACCGGCCGCCACCGACTCGGCGACGGCACCGTCATCACGGTCCCCATGAACGCCGCCTGGTTCGACGCGTACGGCTGGACCATCGAGAACCGGGGCGTCACCCCCGACCTGGAAATCCTCCGCACCCCCCTCGACTGGGCCGAGGGCCGCCACGCCCAACTCGACGACGCGGTCCGCCTGGCGCTCGACCTGCTGACCACCCACCCGGCCACGGCTCCCCCGGACTACGGCAACGTCCCGACCCGCACCCGCCCGAAGCTGCCTCCGAGGACGACGGACTGAACACAAGAGAAGGACTGAACCGGACTGGACGCGAGAAAACGCAAGAGTGGGGCGCCCTCACGAACAAGGGCACCCCACTCAACGCTCAAGCCGAGCGCGGCAACTACATGTCGTAGTCCTGGTCGAACCGGTCCTGCTCCTCCTGCTGCGCACGCTCGGTCTCCCGGTCCTGCCGCCCGCGCTCGCCGCGCTCACCGCGCTCACCGCGCTCACCGCGCTCACCGCGCTCGCCACGCTCACCGCGCTCACCGCGCTGGCCACGCTCGCTGCGTTCACCGCGTTCACCGCGTTCACCGCGTTCACGCATCGGCTGAGAACGCTCGTCCGCGTCCTCCCCGGACTGGCCGAGCCTGTCCTTGGCCTGCTGCTTCAGCTGCTCGGCCTTGTCCTGGAACTGGTCCTTCATGCCCATGTGGTTTCACTCCCGTTGTGGGTGAGGGGATCGGGACTCGACCAGGCTGACACGGCAGGACAAAGAACGCATTTCGACCGTTCACGCTCAGTTACAGCACTCGATTACGCACGTCACGCACTCAGTCACGCACAGCGCTCCGCGCCCGCTCATCGGCCGCCCCACCCGCACCCACGAGCCCCTTCGGCACGCCGCCGAGCCGTGAGGCGAACCGCCGTACCTCCCGCTGCCCCACCGTCCCGATGAGCCCCGGCAGATACCCCCGTACGCCCTGCATCCCGCGCAGCCACCACTGCCCGTACACGTGGCTCGCCCGCCGTTCGATCCCGGCGACGAGACGATCGACAGCGGGCCCCAGCGGATAGGTCTTGTTGGCGGGCCAGGGCAACCGCTGCCTCAACTCCCGCATGACGTCGTGCTGATCGGCCCCGCGCACCATGTCCGTGTCGGTCCACGACAGATACGCGACCCCGACGCCCACGCCCCGGTACCCGACCTCGGCCCGCAGACTGTGCGCGTACGCCTCGACGCCCGACTTGGACGCGCAGTAGGCCGTCATCATCGGCGCCGGAGTGATGGCGGCCAGCGAGGCGACCTGGAGCAGGTACCCCCGGCTCTCCAGCAGCCGGGGCAGAAAGGCCCGCGCGGTCACCGCCGACCCGATGAGGTTCACCTCGATCACCCGCCGCCAGGCCTCCGGATCGGAGTCCGCAAAGGGCCCTCCGGTCGCGACCCCCGCGTTGGCGACGACGATGTCGACCATGCCGAAGCGCTCCGCCACCTCCTCGGCGACCCGGCCCATGGCCTGGTGGTCGGTGACGTCGGCGCACCAGTAGCCGCTCTCGCCGTACAGCCGATCCGAGACCCGCTTCAGCTCATCCGGCTCAAGCCCGACGAGCGCGACCTTGGCACCCCGCACGGAGAGCTTGCGCGCAAGCAGCTCACCCACACCCCGCGCGGCCCCAGTAACAACCGCGACCCGCCCCTCCAGACTGCCCCGGCCCCGGCTCATGCGCCCGCCTCCTTCAACTCACCCTGCGTGGACGTCAGATGAGCCGTGGAAAGCTCGCGAATCCGGGCCGTGACCAGCTCGGGTGCCTCCACGGGCGACATGTGCCCGACCCCCGCCAGCTCGGTGACCCCGACGCACTGGGGCAGCGTGGCGACCAGCGCCCGGGTGAGCACCGGCGGGGTCATCCGGTCCGCCGTACCGACCACCACGGCCGTGGGCACCGCCAACTCCCGTACCCCATGGTCGAGATCGAGCAGATCGAGCACCCGCGACCAGGCATGCCGCACCCGCCGCGGACACGCGTGCACGATCCGCGCGCACGCCTCGACCATCACCGGGGACGAACCGGGGCCCATGGTGGCGTACTTGAGGATGCGGCGCGCGACCGGCGTGACGGGCCCGAGCGGTGCGCGGGAGCCGAGGAGCTTCCTGGTCAGCCAGGTCCGCAGCCGCCCGGCACGCAGGGGCACGACGAGCGCCTCGGTGACCAGTCGCGAACTGCCCGTGCTGCACAGCAACACCGCCGCCGCGTGCTCCCGGAACCGGCCCCTCTCCGAGGCCGCCATCAGCGTCATCCCGCCCATGGAGTGCCCCGCCAGCACGGCCCGCTCCCCCGGCCCGAGCGTGGCCGCGAGCACCGCCTCCAGATCGTCGGCGAGGGCATCCGTACTGCACACCTCGGACGCGGGACTACGCCCATGTCCCCGCTGGTCGTACGCGATCACCCGGTGGTCGGCGGCCAGGTCCCGTATCTGCGCCGCCCAGAAAGCCGTCGAACAGGTCCAGCCGTGCGCGAGGACGACCGCCGGGGCGTCCTGCGGACCGTGCACCTCCACATGCACGCGGGCGCCGTCGGCGGAGACCGCGGTCAACTCCCGTACGGGGATGGGCGGGGCGTAGGGCCCATGCTTCACGTGCATCAGTCGGCTCACGCTCCGGCCTCCACCTTCTTCGTCGTCGTACGGTGCTTCGCGCGGGCCTCGGCTGCCCGCAGGACGTCGTACTCGCCGAGGTCGACCCGCCGCGTGGCGCTGCGGAACTCGGTCGTCGTCCCCGGCCAGAGGGTCGTGTTGCGGCCGCCGGCATCCAGGTACCAGCTGGTACAGCCACCCGTGCTCCAGACGGTGCGCTTCATCCGCTCCTGGACCTTCCGGTTCCACGAGGCGACGGCGCCGCGCCGGGCGTCGAGGGCGGTACCGGGGCCCAGGACGTTCAGTTGCCGTACGTAATCCGCCATGTAGTTGAGCTGCGACTCGATCATCAGGATCATGCTGGAGTTCCCGAGCCCGGTATTGGGCCCGATGATCGCCATCCAGTTGGGGAACCCGGCGGCCGTCGCGCCGCGCAGCGACCGCATTCCCTCCGACCACGTCTGTGCGAGCGTCCTGCCCTCCGCGTTCACGACCCGTTCGGCGATGGGCATGTCGGTGACGTGGAAGCCGGTGCCGAAGATGACGGCGTCGGCCTCGGCCGTGCTGCCGTCGGCGGCGACGAGGGTGGAGCCGTCGATCCGGGCGAGCCCGGAGGCGACGACGTCGACGTTGGGGCGGGTGAGCGCCGGATAGTAGGTGTTCGACAGCAGGATGCGCTTGCAGCCGATGCGGTAGTCGGGCGTGAGCTTGGCGCGCAGGGCCGGGTCCTTGACGGCGCGGGCCATGTTCCGCTTGGCCAACTGCTCGACGAGGCCGAGTTCGCCGGGGTGCTTGGTAAAAGCCTGGACCTGCAACTCCCGGATGCCCCACAGGAGTCCGCGCCGGGCGGCGGCCGTGAACGGCAACTGGCGGTGCAGCCACCGTTCGGCTCCGCTGATGGCGCGGTCGACGCGGGGCATGACCCACGGCGGGGTGCGCTGGAAGAGGGTGAGCCGGCCGGCCTCGGGCTGGATCTCCGGCACGATCTGGATCGCCGACGCTCCCGTGCCGATCATCACGACGCGCTTGCCACGCAGGTCGTAGTCGTGGTCCCAGCGGGCGGAGTGGAAGACCTTGCCGGGGAAGGAGTCGAGGCCGGGGACGTCCGGGAGCCTGGGGTCGGAGAGCGGCCCGGTGGCCGAGACGACCATGTCGGCGGACAGATTCCCGCCGCTGGTCTCGATCTCCCAGCGCAGCTTCTCCGCGTCCCACGTCATCATCTTCACTTCGGAGTTGAAGCGGATGTGGGGCCGGAGCCGGAAGACGGACGCCACGTGCTCCAGATAGGCGCGGATGTGCTCCTGCCCGGAGAACGTGCGCGGCCAGTCGGGGTTGGGGGCGAACGAGAACGAGTAGAGGTGGGACGGCACATCACAGGCGCACCCGGGGTAACTGTTGTCCCGCCAGGTGCCGCCCACACTGTCGGCCCGCTCCAGGACGACGAAGTCGGTGACGCCCTCGCGACGCAGCCGTACGGCGGCGCCGAGACCGCCGAAGCCCGAGCCGATCACCGCGACCCGTACATGTTCGCGCACGTCCTGGTGCCCCTCGTGCCCCTCGTGCCCCTCGCGTTCGGCCATACCGACGCCTCCCTTGCCGCCCGACCGTGCCAGTGAACACTGGCGCAATGGGAGAGTAGGGCAGGGCCGTACTGATGGGTAAGGGGCTGGACGAGGAAAGTTACCCGAGGTACGACGTAGGGTTCCGACGTGGCCGAGGGATCAGGAGAGCGAGGCGGGCGGCGCGAGTACCGCATGGCGGAGCTGGCCAAGGAGGCCGGCATCACCGTGCGCACCCTGCGCTTCTACCGAGAGCGCAGGCTGATCCCACCGCCACGCCGGGAGGGCCGTATCGCCTGGTACGACGACACCCATCTGGCCCGGCTGCGGACCATCTCCGCCCTGCTGGAGCGCGGCCACACGCTCAGCGGTATCGCCGAGCTCGCCGAGGCCTTCGACCACGGCCGCCATGTGGGCGAACTCCTCGGCCTCGGCGCCCCCACCGAGGAGGTCCCGGTCCGCCTCACCCCCGAGGAACTCGCCGACGTCTTCGAGGGCCAGTCCACCCCCGAGAACCTCGCCGCCGCGCTCGACCTCGGCTATCTCGCCACCGACGGCAACGAACTCGTCCACATCAGCCGACGGCTCCTCGACGCCTCGGCCGCCCTCGTCCGCGAGGGCATCCCGCTCGCCGAGGTCCTCGCCACGGCCCACCGCGTCCGCGAACACGCCAACGCCCTCGCCGCCCTCTTCGCCGACCTCGTCCTCCTCACCGACGGCAACCGCACGACCGAGGACCTGCGGCGGTTGCGGCCACTGGCGAAGAGCGTGGTGGAGGCGGAGTTGTCGATGGCGTTGGACCGGAAGTTGCGGGAGCGGCGGTAGCGAACGCTTCGCCCGATTCACATCACGTCTCGAAGACCACGGTCACAGGGGCATGGTCCGACCAGCGCTCTTCATAGCTGGCGGCGCGTTCCACATACGCCTTGACCGCACGTTCGGCGAGTCCCGGAGTCGCGACGGCGAGGTCGATTCTCCAGCCCGAATCGTTCTCGAAGGCCCGCCCCCGATACGACCACCACGTGTACGGACCTTCGACGTCCGGATGCAGGCCGCGTACGACATCGACGTACCCGCCCTCCGTCGCGTCGAGGACGCGCCCGAGCCACTCCCGCTCCTCCGGCAGGAACCCGGAGTTCTTCTTGTTGCCCCGCCAGTTCCTGAGGTCGGCCTCGCGGTGGGCGATGTTCCAGTCACCGCACACGACCACCTCGCGCCCCCCGGCGGCGGCCCGCTCCCGCAGGTCCTTCAGGTACGCGAGGAACTCCCCCATGAAGCGCACCTTCTCGTCCTGCCGCTCCGTGCCGACCTCACCGGAGGGCAGGTAGAGGCTGGCGACGGTGACACCCGGCAGGTCGGCCTCGACGTACCGCCCACTGCCGTCGAACTCGGCCGACCCGAAGCCGACCTGGACGCGCTCGGGCGCACGCCGCGTATAGAGGGACACCCCCGCGCGCCCCTTGGCGGCGGCGGGCGCGTGCACGACATGCCAGCCGTCCGGCTCCCGGACCCCCTCCGGCAGCTGCTGGGGCTCGGCCCGCACCTCCTGCAGGCACAGCACGTCCGCGGAGGTCCCCGCGAGCCACTCCACGAAGCCCTTCTTCGCGGCGGCCCGGAGTCCGTTCACATTCACAGAGGTCACAGTGAGCACCCCGGCACGATACCGGCACCAGGAATACTGAAAGGGCCACACCCACCGCCTACGACCGGCCGCCGCATAGACGTACGATGTTCCGCATGGATATACGTCGCGTCCCCTTCGACCACCCCGACGCCGTCAAGCTCAACGACCAGGTCCAGGCCGAGTACGCCGCGCGCTACAACGACGACGGTGACGCCACCGTCGTCGAGCCGGCGGACTTCGCGCCGCCGCGGGGCCTGTACCTGATCGCGTACGACGAGCGGGACAGACCCGTCGCGACGGGCGGCTGGCGTGCCCAGGAGAAGAACGACGAGGGATACGCGGACGGCGATGCCGAGATCAAGCGGATGTACGTGATCGAGGAGGCGCGCGGCCGGGGTCTGGCCCGCCGCATCCTGGCCGCCCTGGAGGAGGACGCCCGCGCGGCGGGCCGTACCCGCATGGTGCTGGAGACCGGCCAGAAGCAGCCCGAGGCGGTCACCCTGTACACCTCCAGCGGCTACGAACCCTGCGCGAAGTTCGGCCACTACCGCTTCCACGAGCTCAGCCTGTGCTTCGCGAAGCCGCTGTAGGGGCTTCTTACCAGGTGCTTATTACGTGGTGGGCCTCAGCTGCCACTGCTGGCAGTTGTTGTTGAGCCAGGACCACTGGCGTACGTCGGTGCCGTCGGCGGCGGAGCAGTTGGCCACGTCGGCGACCTTGCCGCTGTTGGCGTTGACGAGCCGTACGTAGTCACCGGTGGCCGTATAGACGAGGCGGAAGCGCTGGCAGCTGTTGTTCAGCCACGACCACTGCTGGATGTTGGCGCCGTCGGCGGTGTCGCAGTTGGAGACGTCGAGCGCCTTGCCGGTGGCGACGGAGACGAGGCGGCTGGTGTCGTTGGCGAGGTCCTCGATCCGCCACTTCTGGTTGGCGCCGCCGTTGCACGTCCACTGCACGACATCGGTGCCGTCGGCCGAGTTGCCGCCCACCACGTCCAGGCACTTGCCGCTGTTGCGGTTGACCAGGGTGTACGCGGTCGGGGTGGCCGCCGTCTCGCCGGAGGGACCGGCCAGGGTGACGCCGGTCGCCACCGGGGAGCCGAAGTTCGGGGTGCCGTCGGCGTTCCAGGTGAACTTCTGGGCGCGGGTGGTGCGGGAGTTTCCGCAGCCGTCGGAGGCCGACGAGTTCCCGTGGTAGACGATCCAGCTCTCGGTGCCGTCGGGTGAGGTGAAGAACCCGTTGTGGCCGGGCCCGTACACCCCGGCGGCGTCATTCCGCTGGAAGACCGGCGTCTGCTTCTTCGTCCAGGCGGCCGGGTCGAGCGGATCGCCGCCGGTCAGCTCCAGCAGGCCGAGCTTGTAGTCGGGTGTCTGGCAGTAGCTCGCCGAGAAGGTCAGGAACGTACGGCCGTTCCGGTACAGCGGCTCGGGCGCTTCGTTGACCGGCGCCCCCATGGTCTCCCAGCTCAGCGTGGGCTTGGAGATGACGGTGAAGGTGGAGCCGGCGAGCGTGTACGGGTTGCTCAGCGGCGCGATCACGAGACTCTGCCGGCTGTCGCCGATGGACGCGCTGCCGAGCAGGTACAGGCGGTTGTTGTGCTTGAGCACGCTGGCGTCGATGAGCCAGCCGTTGGTGTTGAGGTTGGAGCCGGTGAGGATGTTCCGGTAGGTGTACGGCCCCATGGGGTCGGACCCGGCGCTCTCCAGCACATGCGTCCGCTGGGTGTCGCAGCAGGCGGCCCCGGCCTGCGCGGCCGAGTAGTAGAGGTACCACCTGCCGTTGAGGAAGTGCATCTCCGGCGCCCAGATGTTCGCGTTCCGGCCCGGGGTCGTGTCCGACCACACCTGCACGCTGGCGGCGGTGGCCAGGCCCGCGAGGGTGGGGGACTTCCGCATGAGCAGTTCGTTCGTGAACGTCGTCGAGATCAGGTAGTAGTTCCCGTCGTGGTACTCCAGCCAGGGGTCGGCGCCCTTCTGCGCCTTGACCGGGTTGGTGTACGGCCGTCCTTCGGCGGCGACGGCCTCCTGGCCGGGCCGGGCGAGGAGCGAGCCGAGGAGGGCGAGCAGGGCGGCACTGAGCAGAAGCCAGTGGAAGTGAGGGTGTCTGGGGGTGCGGGTGCGGAACACGGTAAGTCCCTTCCGGCAGCAGTGAGTTCGAGATGTCGAACACTGTGCGTAACTTCGGCCAGAAGGTAGGGGCGAGGCCGCAGGGGCGTCAATGGATACGACGGATACAACGGATACGACGCGAGGGATACGGCCAAGTTGCCCGGCCTGACGGACTATGACCGGTTGTTGAGGCAGGCGAGCACGGCAGGCACGGCGAGCAGCCGGCGGTGCCCGCTGTCGCTGGGCGGCAGCCGAGCTTCAGCGTGTTCTTGCGAGGAACCCCGGGCGTTCACGCCCGGGAGGAATCGCATCCTCGGGTGGGGGTCGAGGGGTGAGTCGCGGCGGCAGGTGAGGATCCCCGAGGGGATGCCCGTGCTCGTCGACGACGACTTGTGCTTCGAGGATGGTCCGCGCCACGTGCGACGGCGGTGGTGAACCGGTGGCTGCGCGAGTTCCCGGCCGGCGGGGCGCCGGCGCCGAGCTCGTGGGAGAACTACGCGCGGGCGGTCAAGGAGTGGATGGAGTTCCTGGCCGAGCACGGGTGGGGCTGTTCGACTCGTGTGAGCGGTTGAAGGCGGGGCTGAGCCGGTACAGCGCGCTCACGGCACGGTGACCACGGCCTTGCCGCGGGCGTGGCCCTGCTCCACATGGCGCACGCCCTCGGCCGCGTCGGTCAGGGGGTAGGTCCGGTCGACCACCGGGGTGAGCTTGCCGGCCTCGATGAGGGCGGTGACGGCGAGCAGGTCCTCGTGGGTCGGCCCGGCCGGGGCCGCCGGGAGGATCATGCGGAGCTGCTGCCGGACGAACGCGTTGACCGCGATCAGCCGCAGCATGGAGCCGATCGCCCCGAACACGTGGCCGGGCGAGCCGCCACCGTTGGCCACCAGGGTCCCTGTCGGGGTGAGCGCCTGGCGCAGCCGGCTCAGCGGGCGGTTGCCCACGTTGTCCAGGATCACGTCGTAGTGCACGCGCCCGTCGGTGAAGTCCTCCCGGGTGTAGTCGACGACGTGGGCGGCGCCCAGTGAGCGCACCAGCTCGACGTTGCGGGCGCTGCACACCCCGGTGACCTCCGCGTCCAGGGCCGCGGCGATCTGTACGGCGAACGTGCCCACGCCACCGGCGGCCCCGTTGACCAGCACCCGCTGACCGGCCTGCGCCTGGCCCACGGTCCGGATGCCACGCAGGGCGGTCACCGCCCCCATCGGCACGGCTGCGGCCTGCTCGAAGGTCAGGGTCGCGGGCTTGGGCACCAGCAGGTCCGCGGTGGTGCGCGCGTACTCGGCGAAGGAGCCCGGGCAGAAGCCCAGGACCTCGTCGCCGGGCTGGAGCCCGCGCACGTCGGCGCCGACCGCCTCCACCTGTCCGGCCGCGTCGATCCCGGCCACCCGGGACTTCGGCCGGGTCAGTCCCACGCCTCCCATCAGCCGCGCCACGTACGGGTCGCCGCGCATCATGTGCCAGTCGTAGGGGTTGAGCGCGGCGGCGTGTACCCGCACCAGCACCTGATCGGCCCCGACCTCGGGCCGGTCGGCATCCACCAGTTGCAGGATGTCCGGCGGGCCGAACCGCTCCTGAACGATCGCCTTCATCGGGTCTCCCCATCACCTCGTGATCGATTGCCGCTCGCTGTCTTCTCCGGGTACGGCACCGACCGACCAGCAGATCACTGAAGGTGTACGGCGTACACCCTTAATGCGCAACGTAGGTGTACGCCGTACACCTGTCAAGGGTGAAGAGGCACGAGTTCGAGACGCGGGGCTCGCGGCTCGCGGCTCGCGGCTCGCGGCTCGCGAGAACGAGTGGGCTCTGGGTGACGGTGACGGCGACGACTGAAGACCTCAGACCGGTGCCGCCGACCCCTTCACCGGTGGGTCAGATCGTGCCCCGGAGCCGCTCAAGGCCGTCCAGTGTCAGGTCCAGAGCGAACTCGAACTCGAACTGGTCGTCGCAGCCCGAGCCGACGACGGACTCGTTGTCGTGGGCGACCGCCATGGCCAGTTCGGTGATGTGGGGGTAGCGCGCGGCCATCTCCTCGGGCGGCATCGCGTCCGGATCCGGCTCGCGGTCGGAGTTGTCCTCGAACAGCTCCTGGGAGAAGCCCAGCAGGCGGCTGCCCATCACGTGCATCGCGTGATGGACCAGGTCGATCGAGAACCCCCCGGCCCGGAAGATCCCGATCATCGAGTCCAGGTACTCCATCACCACAGGGGTGGGGGCGGTCCGCGCCTTGCTCCGCGACTCGATGACCCCGGACGCCCACGGGTGACGCAGCAGCATGCGGCGGGCCGACAGCACCCGTCGGCGGATGGCGGTCTTCCAGTCGACGTCGCCGGCCGGCGGATCGATCTCACCGACGAGGACATCGATCATGCCGTCCAGCAGCTCGTTCTTGTTGGCCACATGCTTGTACAGCGCCATGGGTACGACGCCGAGCGCCTGCGCGATCTTGCGCATGCTGAGCGCGTCGACCCCGCCTTCGTCGGCCAGGGCGACGGCGGCGTCCAGAACCCGCCTTTTACTCAGGGGTGCGCGGGGCTGCGCGGCGGCGTCGGCCTGCGTGGCTATCTCCACCATCCCCTCTCGTACTGGGCAAGGCCCGGAGCCGGCCACCCTTCCTCTTGACGGGTGTACGGCGTCCACCTACTGTATTCCCACCATTAGGTGTACGCCGTACACCCTTCCTTCGTCCGTGTTCGAGACCACCGGAACGATCGGATTGCCTGATGCCGGAAACCGGAAAGGCTGGCGCGCGAGCCATGGTAGCTCCCGACCTCCACGACGAAGCCACCGCGGCGTACGAGGCCCGTAAGGAACTGGGCCCGGAGTACGAGCGCGCCGTGCTGGAGTCCTTCGTCGCCAGCGCCACGGAATCGATCGACCAGCGGGTGGACGCCCGGCTGGCACAGCAAGGGATCGACGGGGCCCCGCAGAAGCAGCAGGGGCAGCAGCCCGACAACTCGCATCTGGCGGTGCCGGTCTTCTCCCTGCTCTTCGGGGTCGGCGGCTCGATCTGGCTGACGGCCGGTGCGGGCGCGGACTCGGATACCGTGTTCGCCATGTGGCTGGGGATCGTCCTGGTCAACCTCGTCTCCGCGCTGCTGTTCAGGAAAGCGCGGTGAAGCGGAGCCCCATCCGGGGCCCGCGCGGCACTTGGACATGGCTGCGCGCCCGCGGCGCTGGACGCCGACAACCAGTTGTCCCGGGTCACGGGCCTGAGCGCTGCACACGTCCTTGACGTGGCATCTGTTCCGACGAAGGCAGGCACGACCGCCTGGGCCGACGGCGGTTGGGGCATCGACGCCCTCCTCGGAGAGGCCACACGAGAGCATTCAGACCTTGATCTCGTCGTGTTCCTCCCCGACCTGCCAGCAATACGGGCCCGCCTCGACGAAGCGGGCTACCGCACCACCCTGAGGGACTGACGCCCCACCGCACTCGCCTTCGCCGATGGCCACGGTCGCGAGATCGACCTGCATCCCGTCGTGCCGACACCGGACGACGGCGGAGGCCGAGCGCTACCGGACGGCGAGAACTTCCACTGTCCGTCGCCTGCAGCCGGCGCCATCGAGGGCCCGGCAGTCGGTTGCGTCGACGTGGTAACCCAAATGCGCTGTCACCTGGACTACGAGCCATCCATGAAAGACCAGCAGGACATGCTGCGGCTGAGTGAGCGGTTCAGCGTCGAGCTCCCCCGCTTTATCACGACGGCGTCCACGGCTGAAAAGGGGCAATTCAGTCAAACGTGTTCTCCATCACGGAATGACTGGTCGGAATACAACACGTCCGATCATCGGCTTCGCAAACACCTCCCACAACGACTCGCCTGTTCAATAGCCACACGCTCCCGACTGCACACGCTCACTGCGGACACAAGCCGGACCTGCGCGACCCACAACTACGAGCGTGGGATGACGTTGTGGGAGGTGCAGAAGGTCCTCGGACACGACTGGGCAACGACGACCTTGCGGTACATGGCGGCCGCGCACGCCGATCCGGAGCTGGCCAACCTCGCCGCGAGTTCCCGGGCGGCTCAGCGACTGGTGACGGACAAGGGGAGCCTGCGGTGAAGTGGAACCTGCGCATAGTGGCCGCCCAGCAGGACCTGTGGCGGCCGACCGAGGTGCTGGCGGCCTTCAAGGAGGTGGGGTTCACTCCGTCACTGAGCAAGGTCGCCGCCATGTGGGGCGGCAAGCCGGTCACCGTCCGGCTGGACGATCTCGACATGATCTGCTCTGCCCTGGACTGCACGGTCGGCGACCTGCTCCAGGCCGAGCCGGTGGCCGACGCGCGGGCGGTGCCGGCACGCGAGCTGCCATGAGGTGGCTCCGCGCACTTGCGAGTGCAGGCGAGTGCTCGCCGTCAGGTGACCGGAGCCACGAAATCGTCATGTCCGAACGCTTCTTGCGTTCGACCAGGCGCGAATCGAGGCTGTCGTATCACCTGTTTCTTTCGTTTCTGACAGTTCGAGGCCACAGGGAGGCTCCGGCGGCGGCGCCGAGCCGGGCGACGGTGGCGACGTCGGGCCAGGACGTCCGGCCAGCAGGTCGGCGATAGCCTGCCGGTTCACCCCGGAGGTAACGCGCGGCATGCCCGCCACACCGCCCCGCTACCCGCACCCAGACCTCCCGCGCAGTCCAGAAACGCCGAGATCCCGTCCGATCGAAGTGATCGGACGGGATCTCGTGAACTGTCTACGAGTTGACTCGTGAACGGCGCTGCGTGGGGCGTTCACGAGTGGGGCTGACGTGCACCGATGAGGGCTCGTGAAGATCGTTCCCCGATCAGCTGGAGATCGTTCCCCAGCTGGGGGGACACAACGGGTTGCCGGCGGACGTGCACTCGCGAGGTACTCAAGGCCGCTCGCGCTGCACCGCGCCTCTCTTTTGGGCGATGGCGCCGAGGAGAGTTTCACCGCCGAGGTCTACTCCGACCCCGAACTACTGGCGGCGCTGACCAGGGACCACGGCGAGGACTACGGCCCGGTACCGGACCCGCGGGATGCCGCATGACCGCGGGTCGCGGCGACCTCGCCGCGCCACCGGCGCCAGACGGCCACTGGGAAGTCCGCTTTGCGGACGCGGCCTCGGCCAAAGGGTGGGAGAGCCTCGCCCAGCAGGCCCGGGAGAACACCTACCGCGCCTGGATCACCATGCGCACGAACCCCAGACCGTCCACCGAGACACCCCGGCACCACCGGCTCAAGGGCAGTCTGGCGCACGGCACGCACCGCGGACAGACCTGCGAGCAGTGGCAGATCGAGGTGACCGGCGGCGGCCGCGTCCGGTACCTCCTGGACACCGCCCGCGACACCTGCTGGATCACCTTCGCAGGCACCGGGCACCCGCGAGCCACAGACCGACGCTGAGCCGACACAGCCACGGGTCGTCTACGGCGCGGAGACCACCGCCTATGAAACGAACCGTGCGAGCCTTCGAAGGAGTGCGGAACTGGTGAAGTCCCACTCAGTTTTCGCCCGCTGACGGAGGCTCGGCGAATGCGCCAGCGGCTGCGGCGAGGGCGGCGGTTCTGGCTGCATGGCCGGGCAGGTGCGGGTCGGGGTGCGTGCGGAGGAGTACCAGCTGGTGGTACAGCGGCGCGGTGGCGGTGATGAGCAGTCGCCGAGCGGCGGTGTGCGGCGGGAGTTCGCCGCGCCGGACAGCTCGGCTGACGATGATCTCGCAGCGGGCGTACCGATCCTCCCAGAGCCGCTGTTGGGCGTGGGCGGCTTCCTCGGAGCGGAACGAGGCGGCGATCAGAGCTGCGACGATCGGCGGCTGTGCAGTCAGGGCTGCCTGGATCTCCTGGTTCAGTGCTGCCAGGTCGCCTTCCAGTGAGCCGGTGTCCGGTGGCTGCCATTCGTCGTCGCTCGCCGCGTCGAGAACGTCGGCGAGCAAGCCGCCGACATCCCCCCAGCGCCGGTACACCGTTGTGCGGTGCACGCCCGCGCGGGCGGCGACGGCGTCCATGCTGAGCCCGTCATAACCGTGTTCGCCGAGCTCCGCGCGGACCGCGTCGAGCACCTGCGTACGAGTACGGGCGGTGCGGCCTCCAGGTCGGCGTCGCGTCGGCGTCGGCGTCGGCGTCGGCCGGGTGCCTTCCGGTCCTGGGGCTTCGGGAGTCATCGCTGGTAATCCGTTTGCTCAGAGGGACGGCGTTATGGCAGCATCTTAATGCATCAGTTGTCGCATTAGTGGAGTGATCGATGCTCTTCCGAAGTGTTCGCCCGGCCCTGCGGCCCTTGGCTGCCGCCTCGTCCTCGAATGCTTTGGAGTTCCCGCATGCCTACACAGATCACCGCGCTCGCCGTCAGCAAGTCCTTCAACGGCAGGCTCGTCCTTGACTCGGTGAGCTGCTCGCTCGCCGCGGGCGAGCGCACCGGGATCATCGGTGAGAACGGATCCGGCAAGACCACCTTGCTGCGCCTGCTCGCCGGGCGTGAACGGCCCGATCAGGGCGAGGTCGTCGTCCAGGCCGCCAACGGCGTCGGCTATCTCGCCCAGGACGAGCGGCTCGCCCCGCAGGCGACCGTCCAGCAGATCATCGACCGGGCGCTGAGCGATCTACGCGCCGTCGAGCAGCGAATGCGCCGTCTGGAGGCCGCGATGGCCGATGGCGACGAGTCGGGCATGGCCGAGTACGGCGAACTGATGACGGTCTTCGAGCTGCGCGGCGGCTACGACGCCGACGCCCGTGTGGAACGTGCCCTGCACGGCCTCGGCCTGGGGCTGGTGAACCGTGACCGTACCGTTGGCAGTCTGTCCGGCGGAGAACAGGTCCGGTTACGGCTGGCGGCCGTCCTGGCGGCCGCGCCGGAGGTGCTGCTGCTGGACGAGCCGACCAACCATCTCGACGAGGGTGCCCTGAGCTGGCTGGAAGAGCACCTGCGCACCAGGCGGGGCACCACGGTGACGGTCTCCCACGACCGCGTCTTCCTCGAACATGTCGCCACCAGCCTGCTGGAGGTGGACGCCGACCGGCACCGCGTCGTCCGGTATGGCAACGGCTACACCGGCTACCTCGCCGAGAAGACGGCTGCCCGGCAACGCTGGGGCCAGGCGCACGACCAGTGGCGGGCCGACGTCGACCGGCTCCGCGATGCCGCCGCGACCACCGCCCGCCAGGTGGCCCCCGGCCGTCCGATGAAGGACGGCAACAAGATGGCCTACGACCGGGCGGGCGGCCGAGTGCAGCAGTCGCTGGCCAGCCGAGTGCGCAACGCCGAGGAACGGCTGCGCCGCCTGCTTGCCGACCCGGTCCCGCCCCCGCCGGAGCCGCTGCGCTTCACTCCCGTACTGCGGGCCCGCCGCCTGCAGGGCGTTGTACTCGACGCCGCAGACATCGCCGTCACCGACCGGCTCGACCGCACGAGTCTCACCGTCACGGCGGGCGAACGCCTGTTGATCACGGGGCCGAACGGAGCGGGCAAGAGCACCCTGCTCGGCGTCCTGGCCGGAGAAGTCGCCCCCGACGGCGGGAGCGTCACCCGCCGCGGCAGGATCGGCTACCTCCCCCAAGAGCCGCACCCCGGGGAACCGGAGGAGACCGTGCTGGCCGCCTTCGCCCGTGGACGGGCGGGGGAGGCCGCCGGGTACACCGAACGGCTGCTGTCCCTCGGTCTGTTCGACCACGACCAGCTCACGGTGCAGGTCGGCCGGCTGTCCACCGGGCAGTTGCAGCGTCTCGCCCTGGCGCGATTGCTCAGCGAGCCATTAGACGTCCTGTTGCTCGACGAACCCACCAACCATCTGTCGCCCGCCCTCGTCGAGGAGCTGGAAACCGCTCTGACTGGGTACAACGGCGCCATCGTCATCGTCAGTCATGATCGCCGGCTGCGTCGGCGCTGGCGGGGCGCCCACCTGGCCATGCGCGCGACTTCGACGTCCGCCACCAAGTGCTGAGGTCCTCCAGACCCGCAGACATCCCTTCAGAAGGAAGCAATTCGTGATGCCACCTGTTCCCGCCGACCCGACCGTGGTCCATCCGATGCCCGAGCAGCCGCGGGTGGTACTGCTGAAGCCACTGGTCACCTCGCCGCTGATCGAGGTCGGGGAGTTCTCCTACTACGACGATCCCGATGATCCGACCGCCTTCGAGACTCGCAACGTGCTGTACCACTACGGGCCGGAAAAGCTGGTCATCGGGAAGTTCTGCGCGCTGGGCGAGGGCGTGCGGTTCGTCATGAATGGCGCCAACCACCGCATGGACGGCCCCTCGACGTTCCCGTTCCCGATCATGGGCGGTTCCTGGGCCGAGCACTTCGACCTCGTCACTGGCCTGCCCGGACGGGGTGACACGGTGGTGGGCCATGACGTCTGGCTCGGTTATCGGGCCATGGTGATGCCCGGCGTCCGCATCGGGCACGGAGCGATCATCGCTTCCGGCTCCGTCGTCGTCGACGACGTCCCCGACTACGGCATCGTCGGCGGCAACCCCGCCCGTCTCATCCGCCACCGCTACAGCGATGCCGACATCGACCGTCTCCTGGCCCTGGCCTGGTGGGACTGGTCGCTCCAGCACATCACCGAACACATCCGCACGATCATGTCCGGCAGCATCGAGGACCTGGAGAACGCGGCGGCCGGGCACACGGGAAAGGCACGTCAAGACCCACCGCCCCGCAGGGCGACGGGCCGTTGAACGGTCCCGGCACAGCACGACCGAATCTGCGGAGGTCGGCCAGCGACCTGCGAAGATCTTCGCGCCCGTCGGCTCCCGTATCCAGCCCACTCCACGGCCCCTTCTTCGGGAGACGCTACGCGCAGTGAGGCTGAGCGGCTTCACCGCCATGTCGCCGAACTCCGGTGGTTGCCCTCCGTGCGGTGCCCCGCTCCCGTACGGGCCATTCATCCACATTCCAGCACCGAGAATCGAGCTGTCAGCATGCCTGCTTCGTCCCAGCACAACCCCTTCGCCGACTGGCTTCGCGCCCATGCCGTCCCGCTCACCCACCACGACCGTGAGGCGCCGCTCGATGACCTGGAGCCGCTGCGCGCCATCATCGGCGAAGCCCGCGTCGTCGCGATCGGCGAAAATTCCCACTTCATCAAGGAGTTCGCACTCATGCGCGAGCGCATCCTGCGGTTCCTGGTCGAACGCTGCGGCTTCACCGTCCTGGCCTTCGAATACGGCTTCAGCGAAGGCTTCTCCCTCGACGCTTGGGCCCAGGGCGAGGGGACGGACGATGACCTGTCGGCCCACCTCGCCGCAGCGATCCCCGTGGGACTCGATGAGCCGCTGCGCTGGATGCGCCGGCACAACCGCACAGCCTCACCACCGGTGCGTTTCGCCGGCATCGACATCCCGGCGGCCGGTGGGTCCTTGCTTCCCGCCTTGTCCCCGGTCGCCGACTACTTGCGCCAGATCGATCCGGAAACCCTGCCGGCGGTCCAGACGGCGATGCGGATCGCCGAATCGTTCGCCGGTGGCTCCGGGGCCGTGGCCGCGCCCGCGTGGGCACGCCTGGCCACCGCCGAACAGGACGCCCTCAGCGCGATCCTGATGCGCCTGCTCATCCGGTTCCGCTCCGTCGAGCCGCTGTACGTCTCCCACGGCGACCAGCAGAGCTACGACATCGCCTTGAGACGCCTCGAAGGCGCCTGCCACGCCGACTACACCTTCCGCGCCATGGCCGACCTTTTCGCCGGAAAGGGGCTGCCCGCCGACACCTCGGCCCGGGACATCTACATGGCCGGGTCGGTCCTGTGGCACCTGGAGCGCTTCGAACCCGGGACCCGCGTCGTGCTGGCGGCTCACAACGCCCACATCCAGAAATCACCGATCTCCTTCAACGGCGACCTCACGACGCTCCCGATGGGACAGCACCTGCACAGCGTGCTCGGCGATGAGTACTTTGCGCTCGGCCTGACGAGCACCAACGGACACACCGCGGACATGCGCCGCGACGAGAACGCACGCTTCGGTTTCACCATCGACACCACCGCGCTGGAACCGCCCGAGCAGGGAAGCATCGAAGCCGACCTCGCCGATGCCGACCTCGGGCTCAGCATGACCGATCTTCACCGGGCACGCCGCGAGGCCCCCGACAGCGCCGGCCTTGCCCCGGGCCCCGACCGCATCCGGATACAAAGCGCCTACCTGCACACCCCCGTCCTCGACGCGTTCGACGCCATCCTCAACACCCCGATCTCCACCGTGGCCGACGACCTCGAAAACACCTGAGATAGGCCAATGACCAGGGCGATGAGAACCAGAACACACACCCGACTCCAGCGCCGGACCTCCCTCACCGTCTCGGGTGCCGAGCCCGCCGCCGACTGGTCGGCAGTCCTGAACGCGCCCGGTGATCTACTCGCCGTGACCGACCCTGGTGGAGCGCCCTTCACACGGGCGGACTGAGCAGCTCGAAGGCGTGGCGGCACCTGGCCCGCCGGCACAAGGTGTTCATCGCACTCGCGAGTGACATCGCGCACCCGGCCGACATCCCAGCTTGCCCAGGACCGCGGCCAGGTGTACGCCCTGCTGTGCCACAGACCGACGCTGAGCCGACACAGCCGGGTAGGAGGCGGAACGGGACGGCGGGAATCGACCGCCCTGTTCCGCTCCTGGTCGTTCACCGCGGTCGGTAGACCGATACGAGGAAGGACGCAGTCGCCTGGAAGGGTGTGCCCAGTAAGGCGATCCGCCGGCGCAGTACGTCGGGGTTGATGTGGCGGGCGGTGGGGCCCATGAAGGACAGGGCTTCGATGTCCTGGGCGGTCAGGGCCATGACGTACTCCAGTGCTTCGGTGTGATCGGGTTGGAAACGGGCGGAGAGCGTGCGGCGCAGGCGCTCTTCCTTGGCCGGGTCGACCGACAGCAGGCCGAGGTGCCGCTGGAGTTCGCCGAGGTGTTGCGGTGCGGGGGTGACGATCAGTAGCGCACCGCTCGGCTGGAGGATCCGGTGGAATTCGGGGCCGTTGCGGGTGCGAAGACGTTGAGACGAAGTCGACGGCGTGGCTCCGTACCGGAAACGGTTGCCAGATGTCCCAGCTGGCGGCTCCTGCGCGGGCGTGGGACCGGGCTGCCCTGCGGAGAGCGTACGGGGATGTGTCCAGCCCGAGGCCGACGGCTGCGGGGAGGGTCTTCAGGACGGCGGCGAGGTAGTAGCCGGTGCCGACCCCGGCGTCCAGGACGGTGCTGTCGGGCGGGCCGAGCGCCGCGGTGAGACGGGCGAGAGTACGCGCGAGCGGTGCGTAGTGGCCGGTCTGCAGGAAGAGGGTGCGGGCCTGGACCATGGAGGCAGTGTCCACGCCGGTGGAACGCCGGCTGCCGGTCAGGAGGCTGGCATAGCCCTGCCGGGCGATATTGAAGGAATGTCCGCTGGGGCACCGCAGCGCCTGGCCGGCAGGCTTGAGGCGGTCGTGACACAGCGGGCAGAGCAAGATGTCGAAGGGCCTGTGCTGCGCTTGATGGCGCGCGTTGGGCGGGGTAGGCATGGTTGTTCCTCAGCAGCGGTGGGCTGCGTGGTCGGCGGAGCATGGATCCGGAGCCGTTGGCGTGCGTCGACCGGCCGTGATGCCTGCAGCGCCGCGCTGAGTGGGCGCCCCGTTCACCTGGCCACTGCCCAGCGGAGGACCGCAGGACGGATGTGTGGTTGGGGCATGGGGAGTGACATCAGCAGGCGATGGTGGGCACGCCAAGGGAAGCGACGTGGTCAGAACTCTCCGGTTCGGGCCGGATGGTCAACGCCGCTGTCGTCTCCGCCGTTTACAGAAAGACGTGCGGGATGCTGGTACATGCCATGCCCCGAGGCTACAGCGAATCGGTAGCACAACAGCTGTTGGGAGGAGGGACCGACAGATCCGTCGGCGTCGTCGCTCTGGTTTCCACCGCGTCGCCAGACGGGCCGCCGACGCCGTTCACGCTCCTCGTTTCCCAACTGCCAGACGTGGTTTGGTGTTTGGGTGTCGGGGACGTGTGGCGCTCCCTACGGTGTCTGGCGTCAAGACTGTGGCGCTGTCGGTCGGCCAGGGCGGATGGGTTTCGCTGGCATGAATGAGGCCGCTGCGACGCCGAGGTTGCGGACGGCCGCGGCCTTCTGCACTCGCAAGGCCGATCACCTGCGGCAGCGCGACCTGACGGCTGAAATCGCCGCTATGCAGGCCGAGTTGACCAAGGCGTGCATCATCCGCGACCAGCTTGGACGTCGTGTGCGGCGTTGACCTTCGGGATCTCGAGGAACGTTCCCTCGTGCGCTCAGCAACCGCCCCCCTATGTCCGGCGGTGTCTGCTTCTGGCACGTGACGAGCTCGCACAAGATTGGTCGTGGATGCTCGATCCTTTCGCTGTGATGTGGCGGTATGCCCACTCAGCCTGCACACCAACTATCAGCGGATGCACGCGAGTTGTCCTTTGCGGTCGTTGGCGGACAGCTCGTGCGATCTTGTGACTTTGGCTCCTACCGTGTGCTGAGGCACTGAGGGGGCTGCAGGGTCTTTCTAGGGTGTCGGCGGGAGCCGGGGGCAGATCGTGGCGTCGTACTTTGAGCGTTTGGACCGGGAAGAGTCGACCGTGCGTGACCGGCTGTCCGGGCTGCACGAGGAACTTGAGCGGATCCACAAGCAGATCGGCGAGGCCGAGGAGCGGCTGCGCCGGTTGGCTATCACCCGGGAGACCCTGGAGTCCTTGCCGCCCGCCACCGCTCCAGGCGGTTTTAGGGCTTCGGAGGCGGAAGAGGCGGCAGGCCCATCAGCGCTGGCGCCTGAAGGGCCTTCAGCCCCGACAGCCTCCGAGTCTCCGCAGGGGCCGCTTGAGTGGGAGGAGAGCCGACGGCGGATGCTGTCGCTGCTGGCCACCGCGGGGCGGGCGATGAAGGCGAGGGAGATCGCCGCGGCGGTCGGGGAGGACGTGTCGACTCCGGCCCGGGTGGAGACCACCCGCGGCCGCCTGAAGAGGCTGGCAGAAGAGGGCCATGTGGTCGAGGGCCCGGTCGGCTGGTTCGCCATCGCCGTAGAAACCACCGCTGGTGGCGGAGAGGAGACGGCTGGAGAGGGCTGAACACAGGCTCCTGCGCTGCCCCGCGAGGGGCGGGCGGCAGGAGAGGGTCGGCACCGCCGGTGTTCATGCCTCCGACCATGCAGATGCACTCCTTTCCGTGAAGATCGGCTTCAACCCCTTCACCGGCTGCTTGACCAGCCGGTGGGCTTGGTCTGTGACGTTGAGTTCGGAGATCTCCGGCCGGATCCGCGACTACTGCCCGCGCCTGCCGCACCGGCGGTGGGCGCCGGTGGCCGACCAGGTGCGGGCCACGGTGACGGCGGCCGCCCCGGCCACCTGCTATGAGACACGGCGGCTTCTTTATGCCGTGGGTCGCCTGGCCGTGTGGGCCGACCAGCAGGGCCTGCCACGGGACCCGGGAGTGTGGCTGCGCACGGAGACGATCGACGCCTTCGTGCTGTCCGGCTGCACCGGCCTGGACGGATCGACGGTCCAGACCTGCCGCACCTGGCTGCGGCGCACCCGCGAGGCGCTGGTGTGGGTACAGCGCGGGGAGGCTCCGCCCGTGCGGATCTCGTCCCGAAGGAACCCGCAACCGCCTTACGACAAGGGCGAGCTGGCCAGACTGCGCAACTGGGCCGGGCACCTGCCGGGCCAGGCCCGGCAGGACGGCCTGGCGTTGACGGCGCTCAGCGCCGGCTGCGGCCTGGCACCCGGTGAACTCGCCAAGGTCCGCGGTCATCACATCGATGCCGCCTGCGGGGTGCCCGTGCTGGACGAGGCCCTGCTCGGGCGCCTGGTGGCCTGCCGTGCCGACTGGGCACCGGTCCTGGTGGAACTCGCCGACGCGGCAGGGGCCGGCTACGTGTTCCGGCCGGGCCGGAAGGTGGCCGCGGCGAAGAACCTGGTGTTGTCCTGGCCGACCCGCCACCGGCCGCCCGGCGGCCTGCCCCGGCTGTCGGCCCGCCGTCTGCGGTCGACATGGATCGTGGGCCTGCTGGCCGAGGGCATCAGCCCGGCCGTCGTCGCCACGGCAGCCGGGATGACCTCGCCGGCCGGGCTCGCCCCCTACCACCAGTGGGTCCCTCCGCTGCCGCGGAAGGAGGTCATCCGGCTGCTGCACGGGCACCGCCGATGATGCCCCGTCCGGCGGCGGACGAGGAGGCCGCCCGCGCCCTTCGGCCCCGCATCCGCCCGGGAAAGATCACCAAGATCGAGGACTCGAAGGTCGGACAGCTGCTGACGCTGCTGGACCGCTCCGGGGTGCCCCAGCACCTGGAGGAACTGCTGCGGGGACGGCCGGGGCCGGCGGGGGTGCGTCCGCGCACGGTGCTGGCCGGGCTTCTGCTGGCGGCGTACTTCACGGGCAGGGCCAGCATCGCCGAGGCGTGGCGGATCCTGCACTTCCGCCTGGAGCCCAGGGCCCGCAGCTGGCTGGGTGTCCCTCAAGAGCCGCCCGCAACGGTGCGGGAGAGCATCGCGGCCAGCCGCCGCCTCTACCGGGGCTTCGATCGCATCACCACCGTGCTGGACCCGGCCCGGTGCAACCGCCGTTCCCGTCTTCCCCGGGAGATCGCCGACGCCTACGCGAAGGCATGGAACGTCCCTTCCGGCAGGCAGGCCGCCGAGCGGCTCCAGCTGCTCGCCAACCAGCTGGTTCTCTCCCCGGTCCGCCTTGCTCAGGACCGCGGTTACCTGCGCGGCTGGCGCGGGGACGTGGGCGTGGACGCCACCCCCATTCCGGTCCTGGCGCGTCCCTCCAGCGAGCGCACCCAGACCGCATCCGTGGAGATCACGGCCGGCTGGCACTACAGCGCGGGCTCGGACGAAGGCACCTTCGGCTACAGCGCCACCTTCGTCGTCGCAGCCCACCGCCGCCGCCCCGGCGAGAGCGCTGGCAAGCCGACGGCCTACCCGCAGATGTGCGTCGGCCTGGTGCTGGACACACCCACCGTCCGCATCGGCCGCAACGCGATCGTCGCGCTCCAAGAAGTCAGCAACCTCCGCCTGCCCACGGGCACGTGCGCGGCCGACCGCGCCTACACCGGCTGCTCCCCCGAGCACTTCCAGATCCCCGTACGCCGCCTCGGCTACCGCCTGGCCCTGGACTACAAGGTCGAAGACCGAGGCCCGCAGGGCAGCTGGCAGGGCGCCCTGCTCATCGACGGCTGCCTCGCCTGCCCCCACATGCCTCGCACGCTCGCCCACGCCACAAAGGGCCTCGACGACAAAGCCGTACGCGAAATCCGCGACAACCAGCAGCTCATCGAACACATCGCCGCCCGCGAGCCGCACTTCCTCAAAACCAAGCAGGGCCCCGACGCCCGAGGCGCCATCCGGCTCCAGTGCCCGGCCGCCGGACCGTCGCCGTCGGTGAACTGCGCACGCCGCGACCGGCTCCGCCCCCGCAAGCCCCGCACCTCGGGACCGCCGTCGGCGGTGGTCGACTTCACCGATCACCGCAAGCGTGCTGCCCACCCCGCCGCCCGGCCCACCGTCCAACTCCCCCAGGACGAATGGCTCACCCTGCCACCGGCGGACGAACTGCCCCCGGTCTGCAGCAAGTCCGACATCACCGTCCCCGCCGCCGGCGACCTCAAGACCGCGAAGTTCCGGCAGGACAGCCACTACCTGTCCGACGACTGGATCGCCGTCTACAAGCCCATCCGCTCGCACAACGAAGGCATCCACGGTCGCCTCAAGGGCGACGAGATCGACATCGGCAACCCCAAACACCGGCCAGCCCCGGGCCAGGTCGCCCAGACGCTCCTCGTCGCCATCCTGGTCACCGCAGGAAACCTCGACATCCTCGAGACCTGGCTCTACCAGCGCACCGGCGCCCAACTCAGCCGCCTGGACTACGACTACGCCGATCCCCAGCCACCAACACGGCCAGAAGCAGAGCCGCCCGCGCAGACCGGACGGCCACCGCCGTCCACCACAGATCGCTGAGCGGGAAGAACCACATAGGACCTCAGTCAGCCCCGGCAGCCCGGAGCTGACAGTGATGGGCGCGACAGAGAAATACAGCACGGCGGCGCGGCCACCCCCAGGGATCGCCGCCATCCATCACCCCGAACAACCTCGAACAGACCCCGGAAACGACGACGATCCCGCACGATCATCATGATCGCCGGGATCTCGTCAACCGACCCTGAGCTAACTCAAGAACGGCCGTGCGTGGACCTGAGGGGATTTGAACCCCTGGCCCCCTCGATGCGAACGAGGTGCGCTACCGGACTGCGCCACAGGCCCTTGCAACGAGTGAAACTCTAGCATCCCCGTCCGGGTGCTTGGAAATCCGTTCCGTGCTGGTCAAGGAGGGCTCTGTGGCGGCCGACGGACGCCCTGTTCGTGAGGCGGGGACGGCAGTCGGTGCTACTCGTTCGCCGCGCGTGGACGGTCGCCGTCGTCGTACTGGTCGAAGAGCGGAGTGCGTCCGCGTTCGCGGGCGCGGCGAGCGGAGGCGGCGCGGCGGGCGTCGGAGCGGCCGCCGTCGGGGGGGTCGGCGGCGGCAGCCGGGGGCTCCTCGGCGGCGGCCTCCGGCTCCCGCTCCGGGGGGCACGCGCCGGGTTCCGCCGCGCTGGAGCGGGCGGAACTCCACGCGTCCGGTGCGCCCAGGTCGACATTGGGTGTGGCCCGGGGGGCGACCGGGGCGGTGACGTAGGTCGGGAGGGGAACCGGGACCGGGTCCCAGCTGTCGCCGTGGCCGGGGCGGCGCTGGCGTTCGCGCTGCTGGTCGACCCACTCGGCGTGGTCGGTCTGCTCGACGAGGGCGCGGCGGTCGGCGGCGAGGGCGGACAGGCCGGGGTTGGTCGCGGTCTCTGGCGCGTCCTCCGGTTCGTCGCTGTCCGGGTCGGGGGTCGGCCGCCGCCGGGGCTGCCGTTCACGCAGCCGCTGCGCCGCCGCTTCGGCCCGCCTCCGGTCCATCGTGTACGTGAACCGCTTGCGCTCCTGCGCCCGCAGGTACGCGATGTACACGCTCAACAGCACCGCCGGCACGCCGGGTGCCCACAGGAGCGCGAGGCCGCCGACCGCCGCGACGATCGCCCCGAGCGTGAAGGCGAGGAAGAGCATCACCGTCGTACGCCGTCGGCGCGC
Source organism: Streptomyces sp. NPDC002845 (assembly GCF_053591955.1). NCBI lineage: Bacteria > Bacillati > Actinomycetota > Actinomycetes > Kitasatosporales > Streptomycetaceae > Streptomyces > Streptomyces sp. NPDC002845. The sequence goes on from NZ_JBSFUU010000045.1 coordinate 28,209, forward strand.
GAGCACCTTCGAGCGCCGGGCCCGCGCCGCGGCCTCCGCCGAGGCACCGCTCCGCGCCCCCGGCCGCCGCTTCGCGGAAGGCTGGGGCGCCGACTTGGGCACTGGCTTCTTGGACGCCGGCTTCTTGGGTGACGGCTTGGCGGCCGCCTGCTGCGGCACCGGCCGCGCACCCGCACCAGCAGCCCCCGCGCTCGCACCCGCGCCTGCACTCGCACTCGCACTCGCCGAAGGGCCCTGCTTCGACTCGCCCCGCTCCTTCGGCAGCTCCGTCTTCACCCGCGGCCCCGTCGGAGGCATGGCGAAGGCCCGGACGTCCACCGAGTCGGTGACCGCGTCCGGGTCGGCGCTGTACTCCCCCTCGTCGGTGGAGCGCGCCCGCAGGTCCTTGGCGTACCGGCGCTCCATGCCCGCCCGTCCGGACAGGAGCCGGATGGCGGTGCTGAAGCGTTCCGTCGGACGGGCTTCGTTCAGCTCGTCCTGCCTACGGAGCCACATCGGCACCAAGTAGGCGGCCCAGGCCCCGACGATGACTGCGTAGATGAGGCCGCTGCTGCTCACGCCTCACACGGTAGAGGGGTTTGCGTGAGGCCATCCGCCAATTGAGCCGGTGTGTCGCACGATCTGGCTGATATTTCGAGCTTTTTTTGTGACCGATGTGATCAGCAGGCCACCGGGAGCGCGAAATTAACGCTCCGAGAACGTCTCAACACGATCGCCGACCGTTAATTTCGAACAGGTATTTCGAACACGTATTTCATTTGCTGGGATTGCCCGGCGCGCTCGTGTCCTGCGAGAAGCCCGGCGAGAAGCCCTGCGAGCGGCCCCGCGAGTGGTCCTGCGGCCGGTCCCGCAGACCGGCGCTCTGAGTGCGCCGCCAACGGCTCAGGAGCCCTTCGGGCACCTCTTCGGCGGTGAGGGCGAAGACGAGATGGTCGCGCCAGGCGCCGTCGATGTGGAGATAGCGTGGACGAAGCCCTTCCTCGCGGAATCCGAGTTTCTCGACGACCCGCCGGCTGGGCCGGTTCTCCGGGCGAATACAGACCTCGATGCGGTGCAGACCGACGGTCCTGAAGCAGTGGTCGGCCACGAGCGCCACCGCCGTCGGCATGACGCCCCGCCCGGCGACCGCCTCGTCGACCCAGTAGCCCACGTGCCCGGAGCACATGGAACCCCAGGTGATCCCGGCGACCGTCAACTGCCCGGCGAGCCGCCCCTGGTACTCGATCACGAACGGCAGCATCCGGCCCGCGTTGCCCTCCGCGCGCAGGTGACGGACCATCTGGCGGTAGGTCGGCCGGTGCACGGCCGGGCCGCTGGGCGCGGGCGGCGGGATGGTCGCCTCCCACGGCCGCAGCCAGTCCCGGTTGCGCCGGTTGACCTCGCGCCAGGCCCGCTGGTCGCGCAGCTTTATCGGCCGGAGGACGACATCTCCGTCCACCAGCACGACGGGCCAGGATGGGCTGTTCAGCTCGCACCCCCGGGGGATCTGGAGGGGTCCTTGTCGGTTGTGGAATCGGTTGCGGAGTGGGTTGTGGAGTCGGTCGCGGAGTGGTCGCCGCCGGATGCCGGGCGGTCCCCGGCGGGCCTCGGGTGGTCGCCGCCGCGGATCTGATCGACGGCGTGCACCAGCAGGGGCTCCAGTACGGCCAGGCCGTCCTTCACCCCGCCGGTGGAGCCCGGCAGGTTGACGATCAGCGTGCCTCCAGCGACTCCGGCGAGCCCCCGGGACAGCGCCGCCGTCGGCACCTTCTCTCTTCCGAACGCCCTGATGGCCTCGGGAATGCCCGGCACCTCGTGATCGAGGACCGCGCGGGTCGCCTCCGGGGTGCGGTCGGTGGGCGAGATGCCCGTGCCGCCGGTGGTCACGATGACGTCGTACCCGGCGTCGACGCCCGCACGCAGCGCCGCCTCCACGGGGTCACCGTCGGGGACGATCTGCGGGCCGTCGACGGCGAAGCCGAACCTGACGAGCCCCTCGGCGATCAGGGGTCCGCCCTTGTCCTCGTAGAGCCCGGCGGCGGCCCGGTTGGAGGCGGTCACGACCAGGGCGCGGTACGGCATGCCCGTCTTGCCCGTCATGCCCGGCTCCAGTCGCCCGACTTACCGCCCGTCTTCTCCTCCACGCGTACGTCCGTGATGACCGCCCCCTTGTCGACCGCCTTGACCATGTCGACCACGGTGAGCGCGGCGACGGAGACCGCCGTGAGGGCCTCCATCTCCACGCCCGTACGATCCGTCGTCTTCACGGTGGCCAGGATCTCGACGGCGTCGTCGGCGACCGACAGATCAAGCTTGACACCCGACACTGACAACGGGTGGCAGAGCGGGATCAGGTCCGGGGTCCGCTTGGCCCCCATGATCCCCGCGATGCGCGCGGTGGCGAGGGCGTCGCCCTTGGGCACTCCCTCGCCGCGCAGCAGCTCGATCACCCGCGGCGAGACAAGGACCCGGCCGCTGGCGCGGGCGGTGCGCGCGGTCACGTCCTTGCCGGATACGTCGACCATGCGGGCGGCCCCCGCCTCGTCGATGTGCGTCAGTCGGTCCTGCGTACTCATGTGCTGTGGCGCTCCCGGTCAGGGCCTGGTCGCGGTGCGGCGCGCGACCTCGTTGTGCGCGACACGGTACTCCCAAGCCGGAGGCCCGACCCGGCCAGCCCGGGCTGCCTCAGCCGAGCAGGACCACCTCGACCTCGGTGCCGGGTTCGACCGACTCGGCGTCCTCGGGGACGACGATCAGCGCGTCGGCCTGGGCGAGGGCCGCGACCAGGTGCGATCCGGCACCCCCTACGGGGGTGACCCTGCCGTCGGCGTACGTGCCGCGCAGGAACTGGCGCCGTCCCGCGGGCGAGGTCAGCGCCTTGGCGGTGTCCAGGGTGGCGCGGGTAGTGGGCCGGTGGACGTCAGTCAGGCCCATGAGGGTGCGGATCGCGGGGCGGACGAAGACCTCGAAGGAGACGTACGACGACACGGGGTTGCCCGGGAGCGCGAGCAGCGGCGTGTGGTCGGGGCCGATGGAGCCGAAGCCCTGGGGCTTGCCGGGCTGCATGGCGAGCTTGCGGAACTCGATGCCGCTGCCCGCCTCGTCCTCGTCGCCGACGGACTCCAGCGCCTCCTTGACGACGTCGTACGCCCCCACGCTGACCCCGCCGGTGGTGACCAGCATGTCGGCGCGGACGAGCTGGTCCTCGATGGTGGAGCGGAGCGTCTCGGCGTCGTCGGCGACGGCGCCGACCCGGTAGGCGATGGCTCCGGCGTCGCGGGCGGCGGCGGTGAGGGCGAAGCTGTTGGAGTCGTAGATCTGGCCGCCGCGCAACTCCTCGCCGGGCTGGACGAGTTCGCTGCCGGTGGACAGGACGACCACGCGCGGGCGCGGGCGTACGCGTACCGTGCCGCGGCCGATCGCGGCGAGCAGGGCGATCTGCGGCGGGCCGAGGACGGCGCCCGCGGCGAGGGCGCGATCGCCGGCCTTCACGTCGCTGCCCTTCGCGCGCACGTGCGCGCGTGGCCCGGCCGGGCGGTGGACGTGGACCTGTCCGGTGGCGCCCTCGGGGGACGCGCTGTGGGCGCGCATCCCGGTCACGGGACCCTCGCCGAGGCCGCCGTCGGTCCACTCCACGGGGACGACGGTCTCGGCGCCGGGCGGCAGCGGAGCGCCGGTCATGATACGGGCGGCCTCGCCGGGGCCGACGTGGGGCTGCTCGCCCTGGCCGGCCGCCACGTCGCCGATGACCGTCAGGACGGCGGGGAACTCCTCGCTCGCGCCCGCGACATCCGCGACCCGTACCGCGTACCCGTCCATCGAGCTGTTGTCGAACGGCGGCAGCGACAGCGGCACCGTGACGTCCTCGACCAGGACGCAGCCCTGGGCGTCGAGGAGTTGCAGCTCGATGGGTTCCAGGGGGCGGACGGTGGCGAGGATGTCCTCCAGGTGTTCGGTCACCGACCAGAGGTGGTCCCGGCCGGTGTCGCGGGTCGCGGCGGTACTCAAAGTCCCTGCATCTCCTCGGCTACGTAACTGCGAAGCCAGGTCCGGAAGTCCGGGCCCAGGTCTTCACGTTCGCATGCGAGTCGGACAATGGCACGCAGGTAGTCGCCTCGGTCACCGGTGTCATAGCGGCGGCCCTTGAAGACGACGCCGTGCACTGGTCCGCCGACCTTCTCGTCGGCGGCGAGCTGCTGGAGGGCGTCGGTGAGCTGGATCTCGCCGCCGCGGCCCGGCTCGGTCCGGCGCAGTATGCCGAAGATGCTCGGGTCGAGGACGTAGCGGCCGATGATCGCGTAGTTCGAGGGGGCGTCGGCCGGATCCGGCTTCTCGACCATGCCGGTCACGCGGACGACGTCGGCGTCCTCGGTCGTCTCGACGGCGGCGCATCCGTAGAGGTGGATCTGCTCGGGCGCGACCTCCAGCAGCGCGATGACGCTGCCGCCGCGCTGCTCCTGGACCTCGACCATGCGCTGGAGGAGCGGGTCGCGCGGGTCGATGAGGTCGTCGCCGAGGAGGACGGCGAAGGGCTCGTGGCCGACGTGCGGGGCGGCGCACAGAACGGCGTGGCCGAGGCCCTTGGGGTCGCCCTGGCGCACGTAGTGCATGGTCGCGAGGTCGCTGGACTCCTGGACCTTGGCGAGCCGGTTGGCGTCGCCCTTCTTCTGGAGGGCCGATTCCAGCTCGTAGTTGCGGTCGAAGTGGTCCTCCAGGGGACGTTTGTTTCGACCGGTGATCATGAGGACGTCGTCGAGCCCGGCCGACACCGCTTCCTCGACCACATACTGGATCGCCGGCTTGTCGACGACCGGCAGCATCTCCTTGGGAGTGGCTTTGGTGGCCGGAAGGAACCGGGTGCCGAGACCGGCTGCGGGGATGACAGCCTTGCTGATCCTGGGGTTCGACTCAGTCATGGCGGCAACCTTATCCGGTGCCTATGTGCGGAATCTGTGGCTCCCGTTAAATCGTTCTCATATGAGCACATTGCAGTCAGTTACCGACACAGTACGGGAGCAGCCCTGTGGGTCCCATGAGACGTGACACCGAGCCTGCCAAGCGCTCGTTGCGGCGAGAGCTTCTCGCGGTGAGAGGCAGGTTGACGGCCGATGACGTCCGGAAAGCGACGACCGCTCTTGCCGACCGCGCCCTGGACCTCCCCGAACTGGCGCACGCGCGCACGGTGGCGGCGTACGTCTCCGTCGGGAGCGAGCCGGGCACCCTCGCACTCCTCGGCACACTGTACGCGCGCGGGGTGCGCGTCCTGCTGCCGGTCCTCCTGGAGGACAACGACCTGGACTGGGGGGCGTACGCCGGACCGGAATCGCTCGTCCGCGTGCGGCACGGCGGGAGGATGGCCCTCCTGGAGCCCGCGGGCGAACGGCTGGGGCCGGAAGCCGTGACCGACGCCGACGCCGTCCTGCTGCCCGGTCTCGCCGTGGACTCCCGCGGCCTGCGCCTCGGCCGCGGCGGGGGCTCGTACGACCGCGTCCTGGCCCGGCTGGAGCGCGCGGGGGCCGGACCGGCGCTGGTGGTGCTCCTGTACGACACGGAGGTCGTCGACCGGGTCCCCGAGGAGGCGCACGACCGCCCGGTGCACGCGGTGGTGACGCCGTCGGGGGTACGGCGCTTCCGCTGAGCCCGGACGCCCGCCGGCCCGGACAGGGAAACGGCCTCCACACGCGTGCGTGGAGGCCGTCTTCCGTCAGGGGATCACGGTCAAGGGATCGCGGTCAGGCGGGTCACGGCTTCAGCAGCAGCGTGTCGCTCGTGCTGTCCTCGACCGCCTTCTCCGAGAAGGACCAGGTCAGCAGCTCGCCCTCGGCCCACTTGTCCGTCTGGTCGGTGTAGTGGGCGCTGTAGGCGTGCCCGGAGGCGCCGGTGAGGTTGATCCACTTGGACTTGTCGAGGTCCGCGAGGTTCACCACCATCCGCATCGACGGCACCCAGATGACGCCGTAGCCGCCCGCAGCGTTCCAGCCGGTGGCGTTGACGGTCGCCTCGCCGCCGTCGAGCTTCCAGGGGCCGCGGTTGAGCATGTGCCGCAGGAAGCCGGGGCCCTCGGTGCCCAGGGTCTGGTTCTTCAGGAACAGGCGGTGCAGCCGGCCCCAGTTCCAAGTGTCGATGTCCTTGCCGAGCCTGGCGGTCAGCTCCCAGCGGGCGTCGGTCATGGCGCGCTCGAACAGCTCGTCCCGGTTACCGGCGTCCTCCCGGATGCGGGTCCCGGGCGCCGACCACCAGTCGTTGTCCTCGTCGTCGACGATCCTGCGGACCACCTCGAACCAGCGGTCGCCGCCGTCCGGCTGCGCCTGGTCCGCGTCGCGCCGGCCGCACTCGCGCACGCTCTGCTCCGCATCCGCGGGACCGGTGGTGTTGACCGACTTCACCCACAGGCACTGGCCCTTGACCCGCACCTCCCTGGGCAGCTTGTTGCCGAAGGCGAGCTTGAGGATGTTGCGCCAGACCGAGTTGAAGTACGCGGCCGCCGCCGAGTCGGTGTCCTGGGTGTAGTCCCAGCCCTCCAGGAGCTTCTGCGCCTCGCGTACGTCCTTGTCCTCGACGTCGATCTTGAGCAGCAGGGGCACCAGCAGCTTGGCGATCTCGCTGCTGTTGTCGAGCTGCATCTGGCGCATGTCCTCGGTCGAGATCTTGCCGCCGCCGTCGATCTTCGACTTGATCAGATCGGTGATGCGCTGACTGCGCGCGCCGTAGCCCCAGTCCGTGGTGATCGTGTAGGGGTACTTGTTCTTGCCGACGACGGCCTGGTTGGCGGTGACGATGTAGCCGCGCTTCGGGTTGTACTCGTACGGCAGCTCGTCCTGGCCGATGTAGCCGGTCCAGCGGTACGTGGAGTCCCAGCCCGGCACGGGGAGCGAACCGTCGCCCTTGGCGCGGATCGGTATCCGGCCGGGGAGCTGGTAGCCGATGTTGCCCTCGGTGTCGGCGTAGACGAGGTTCTGCGAGGGCACGTCGAACAGGGCGGCCGCCTCGCGGAAGCCGTTCCAGTCCGCGGCCCTGTTCATCGCGAAGACGGCGTCCATGGAGGTGCCGGGGGTGAGCGCGGTCCAGCGCAGCGCGATGCCGTAGCCGTCGCCGCGGTCGGGGGCGGCGCTGTCGACGGTGGCCTTCTGGCCGACCTTGACGAGTTCGTCGGAGCGGTCGGACAGCAGGGGCATGCCGTCCTTGGTGGTGCGGACGACGATCGTCTTGGACGAGCCGCCGGCGACCTCGATGGTCTCCTCGCGGGTCTCGAACGGCACCACCTTGCCGTCGTACTCGTAGCCGTCGCCGGTGAGCTTCTCCAGGTACAGGTCCGTGACGTCGGCGCCGGAGTTGGTCATGCCCCAGGAGATGTCCTGGTTGTGGCCGATTATCACACCGGGCAGGCCCGCGAAGGTGTAGCCGGCGACGTCGTACCGGCACTTTTCCGAGACGCTGCGGCAGTGCAGGCCCATCTGGTACCAGACCGAGGGCAGCGAGGCCGACAGGTGCGGGTCGTTGGCGAGGAGCGGCTTGCCGGTGATGGTGTGCTCGCCGCCGACGACCCAGGAGTTGGAGCCGATGCCGTTGCCGTTCACGCCGACGGCCTCGGGCAGGTCCTCCAGGACGTCGTAGAGGCCGTCCAGCTGGCTCTGGAGACCCGCGGGGGCCGCGATGCCTCCCGCAAGGCCCGTGCCCGCCGCGTCGGTCCCCGAGGAGCCGGTGGAGGTCCCGGTGCCCGAGCCCTGCGACCCTTGTGCCCACGTCTCCGTGACCTCGTCGTACCGGCCCTCCTGAACGATCGCCTTGTTCCGGCCGTACGGGTACTGCGGGTACAGGTCGGCGATCTGCTGCGGGCCCAGGCGGCTGGTCAGCAGGGAGCGGTCGATCTCGTCCTGCATGTTGCCGCGCAGGTCCCAGGCCATCGCCTTCAGCCAGGAGATCGAGTCGACCGGGGTCCACTCCTCGGGCCGGTAGTCGTTGGCGAAACCGAGGGCCGCGTACTCCAGGGAGATCTCCTCGCCCTCCTTGCCGTCCAGGTAGGCGTTGACTCCCTCGGCGTAGGCGTCGAGGTACTTCTTGGTGGAGTCGGACAGCTTGGTGTCGTACTCCTCCTGCGCGATGTGCTCCCAGCCCAGGGTGCGCAGGAACTCGTCGTTGCCGATCTGGCCCTTGCCGAACATCTCCGACAGGCGGCCCGCGGTCATGTGGCGGCGCACGTCCATCTCGTAGAACCGGTCCTGCGCCTGGACGAAGCCCTGCGCCATGAACAGGTCCTCGTCGGAGGCTGCGTATATCTGCGGGATGCCGTTGCCGTCGCGCTTGACGTCGACCGGCCCGGACAGGCCCTCCAGCGTGATGGAGCCCTTGGTCTGCGGGAAGGAGGCGCGCACGGTACTGATGGACCAGTAGCCCCCGTAGCCGACGCCTCCGACGAGGGCGAGCACCAGGACGATCACGATCAGGCGGGCTCTGCGCCCCTTCTTCCTGCCGGACTTGCCGGGCTGCTGACCGGAAGAGGCGGTGGTGGTGGGGGGCATCGCTGTCCTTGCTGTCCTTACGCGAGCGGCAGGGCGGGCTGTGCTTTCGTGCTTTCTACTGAGCGCTGGAGCAACCATAGGCGCAGGGCCCACTGGTACTTGACTCGGAGTCGGCAACCAGCCTGTACGGGAGTTCGATCACGCCAAAGGGAGTGCCAAGAAAGCGTCAAGAGTTAGATAAGGTAACGAATTACTTGTCCTGATGGCCCAGAAGGGAACACAGCCGCTGACCGTCCACGACCTCAACCAGCTCCTGCTCGTCTGCTCGCTCGTTCTGCTCGTCGCGGTGGCGGCGGTTCGCGTCTCTTCGCGCAGCGGGCTCCCCAGCCTGCTCGTCTACCTGGGCATCGGCATCGCCATGGGCCAGGACGGCATCGGAGACATCCACTTCGACAACGCCGAACTGACCCAGGTCATCGGCTACGCCGCCCTCGTCGTGATCCTCGCGGAGGGCGGCCTCGGCACGAAGTGGAAGCAGATCAAACCGGCCCTGCCCGCGGCGAGCGTGCTGGCGCTGGCCGGGGTCGCGGTGAGCGTCGGGATCACGGCGGCGGGCGCGCACTACCTGGTCGGGCTGGAGTGGCGGCAGGCACTCATCATCGGGGCGGTGGTGTCCTCCACCGACGCGGCCGCCGTCTTCTCGGTACTGCGGAAAATCCCCCTCCCCGCGCGCGTGACGGGCGTCCTGGAGGCCGAGTCCGGCTTCAACGACGCCCCGGTGGTCATCCTCGTCGTCTCGCTCTCCACGGCCGGGCCGGCGGAGCACTGGTCCACCCTGGTCGGCGAGATCGCCCTGCAGCTGGCGATCGGCGCCGCCATCGGCCTCGCCGCTGGCTGGCTCGGCGCGTACGGCCTGCGGCGCGTGGCACTGCCCGCCTCCGGCCTCTACCCGATCGCCGTCATGGCCATCGCCGTCGCCGCGTACGCGGCCGGGGCACTCGCCCACGGCAGCGGCTTCCTCGCCGTGTACCTGGCCTCCATGGTGCTCGGCAACTCCAAGCTGCCGCACTGGCCCGCCACGCACGGCTTCGCCGAAGGGCTCGGCTGGATCGCCCAGATCGGCATGTTCGTGCTCCTCGGTCTGCTGGTCACCCCGCACGAGATGGGCGACGACATCCTGCCCGCGATCGTCATCGGCCTGGTGCTGACCATGGTCGCGCGACCCTTGAGCGTGGTCCTCGCGCTGCTGCCGTTCCGGATGCCGTGGCGGGAGCAGACCCTGCTGTCCTGGGCCGGGCTGCGCGGCGCCGTGCCCATCATCCTGGCCACCATCCCCATGGTGAACGGCGTGGAGGGCAGTCGTCGCATCTTCAACATGGTCTTCGTACTGGTCGTCGTCTACACCCTCGTCCAAGGGCCGACGCTGCCCTGGCTGGCCCGGAAGCTCCGCCTGGGCAAGCCCGGGGAGGCCGCCGACCTCGGGATCGAATCGGCGCCCCTGGAGCGGCTGCGCGGACACCTGCTGTCCGTGACCGTCCCGCACGGCTCGAAGATGCACGGCGTCGAGATCAACGAACTGCGACTGCCCCCGGGCGCCGCCGTCACCCTCGTCGTCCGCGACGGCACCTCCTTCGTGCCGCTGCCGACCACCGTGCTGCGCCGCGGCGACGAACTCCTCGTGGTCGCCACGGACCCCGTCCGGGACGCGGCGGAACGCCGCCTGCGGGCCGTGGGCCAGGGCGGCAAGCTGGCCGGGTGGCTGGGGACGACGGGGAACGGGACCGCCGAGTAAGGGGCGCCAATTCGTTGCGGGTATGTTTCATGTCGTACGGTTGGCCGGTTCGCCACCCTTCAGGATGAGGTGGCGCGCTTTCCGCACGAACCGCCCGCAGGAGCCGATCATCACCGGTAAGTTCAGCTTGTCCGACAGCGAGATCGTCGGACCTACCGCCGGACGGGCGGAAAGTAACGCCTGTGGAGGCTCGTGTAAGACCAGTCCCTCTCGGGGGGCGGCTGGGGCCGATGAAGCAGGAACCCGCGGTGGCGCCGTACAGCGGTGCGGACCAGAATCGTCTGCCGAGCAGGCGAGGGCGTCAACAGGCGGCAGAAAGGCCAGGGCCGCCGCATCCACGGTCACTCCCGACCAACAGGGTGATCGCCCGGGGTACAGGAACCTGCTGTGCACCCCGGGCGCCTGGCGTTTCCTTCTCCCCGGCTTCGCCGCACGCCAGCCGTTCGCGATGCTGACGCTCTCCATCGTGCTGCTGGTGCAGCACACCACCGGCTCGTACGGGGCGGCCGGCGCCGTCGCCGCCGCGACCGGTGTCTCCATGGCGCTGTTCGCCCCGTACAGCGGCCGTCTCGCCGACCGCCACGGCCAGCGGGCAGTGCTGCTCCCCGGCGTCGTCCTGCACGCCCTGGCGGGCCTGACGCTGACGGCGCTGGCGCTGATGGACGCCCCCTTGTGGGCGCTGTTCGCCGCCGCCGTGCCCACCGGAGCCTCGGTGCCGCAGATCGGGCCCATGGTGCGGTCCCGTTGGGGTGTGAAGCTCCAGGGCTCGCCCCTGATGACGACCGCGGCGGCCTTCGAGTCCGTCACCGACGAGCTGACCTTCGTACTCGGCCCGCTGCTGGCGACCGCGCTGTGCACCACCGTGGACCCGGCGGCGGGCCTGGTCGCGGAGGCCTCGCTGACCCTGATCGGCGGCCTGCTGTTCGCCGCGCAGAAGAGCACCCAGCCGGCGCCCGCCGTCGAGGGGCACGCACGCGTGGAGCACGCCTCCGCTCTGTCCGTCCCCGGGGTACGCGTACTGATCGTGGCCTTCCTGGGCATCGGCTCCGTCTTCGGCGGCATGCAGGTCTCGCTCGCCGCGTTCTCCGAGTCGATCGGCGAACCCGGCATCAACGGCGTCCTGTACGGCGTCTTCGCCGCGGGCAACATGCTCTCCGGGCTCGCGTGCGGCGCGATCGCCTGGAAGGCGGCCCCGCAACAGCGGCTGGTCATCGGGTACGCGGCCCTCGCGCTGGCCGCCGCCGGCCTGTGGACCGCCCACTCCGTGGTGGTCCTCGCCGGGCTCGGCCTGCTGGTCGGCATGTGCATCGCGCCCGCCCTGATCACCGGCTACACCCTGGTCGACAGCCTGGTCCCGGCGGGCGCCCGCACCGAGGCCTTCACCTGGCTGACCGGCGCGGTCGCCCTCGGCCAGGCGGCCGCCGTCACGGCCGCCGGACAACTGGAGGACCGCCTCTGGGACGGCGCCGGATTCCTGGTCCCGATGGCCGGAACGGCCCTTGCCCTGGCGACCGTCGTAGCCCTGCGCTCGCGGCTGGTGCCGCCGCGCATGGCCAGAGTGGTCACGCGCGGCGCGGCCCATCGCGAGCCTGTCGCGATCGGTGAGATGTGACCCGCAAATTTCCAGGAACAGGTCACTGTGACTCCACCGCTTGAGCGGCTTCCCACTTGGGCGCGAAGGCCTTCGTGGCGGTCAAGCCCTGACCGCTGCCCGTAGGCAGGTGACGCACGTTACTCCAACGTACCGACAGCGCGGGTTAGTATTGACGATCGTTAGCACTCATCGAGTGAGAGTGCCAGGAGGAAGACCAGTGCCGACGTACCAGTACCAGTGCACCGAATGCGGTGAGGGCCTCGAAGCGGTGCAGAAGTTCACCGACGACGCCCTGACCGAGTGCCCCAGCTGTAGTGGACGCCTGAAGAAGGTGTTCTCCGCGGTCGGCATCGTCTTCAAGGGCTCCGGCTTCTACCGGAACGACAGCCGTGGCTCCTCGTCGAGCAGCAGCCCGGCGTCGTCCACGAAGTCGTCGGACTCTTCGTCCTCGTCCGACTCGAAGTCGTCGTCGACCTCTTCTTCGTCGTCGGCCTCGTCGTCGTCCTCGTCCACGGGCTCTTCCTCCTCCAGCAGCAGCTCGGCCGCGTAAGGCTTTTCTTACGAGACCCTGTCGTCGTACGGCGGCAGGGTCTTCCGTGTTCCGGGCACGGTTAGGGTGCGGGCATGGCGAACGCAGAGATAGGTGTCATCGGCGGCTCGGGCTTCTACTCCTTCCTCGACGACGTGACCGAGATACAGGTCGACACCCCCTACGGCCCTCCCAGCGACTCCCTCTTCCTGGGCGAGATCGCCGGGCGACGGGTCGCCTTCCTCCCCCGTCACGGGCGCGGCCACCATCTGCCGCCCCACCGCATCAACTACCGCGCCAACCTGTGGGCGCTGCGGTCGGTCGGCGTGCGGCAGGTCCTCGGGCCGTGCGCGGTGGGCGGGCTGCGGCCGGAGTACGGGCCGGGCACCCTCCTCGTACCGGACCAGCTGGTGGACCGTACGAAGTCACGGGCCCAGACGTACTTCGACGGCCTGCCGCTGCCCGGCGGCACCATCCCGAACGTCGTGCACGTCTCGCTGGCCGACCCGTACTGCCCCATCGGCCGCAAGGCCGCGCTGGAGGCGGCGCGCGGTCGGGACTGGGAACCGGTGGACGGCGGCACGCTGGTCGTCGTGGAAGGGCCGCGCTTCTCCACCCGCGCCGAGTCGCTGTGGCACCAGGCGCAGGGCTGGTCCGTGGTGGGCATGACCGGCCATCCCGAGGCGGCGCTCGCCCGGGAACTGGAGCTCTGCTACACGTCGATGACCCTCGTCACCGACCTCGACGCAGGCGCCGAGACCGGGGAGGGCGTCTCGCACGAGGAGGTGCTCCAGGTGTTCGCCGCCAACGTCGACCGGCTGCGTGGGGTCCTCTTCGACGCGGTGGCCGCGCTGCCGGGCAACGGGACGCGGGACTGCCTGTGCTCGAAGGCGCAGGGCGGGATGGATCCTGGGTTCGAGATGCCGTAAGCGGGGGGTGTGAGGGGTTCGCGGTGCCATGGGCGGCGATGGGGCCGTAGGGGGTTCGGTGGGGTGGAACTTCCCGTTCGGGTGAGGGAGTTGTCCACAGGCCCGGCGGTCGTCCACAGGCGTCGGCGGGATTCACCGCGAGGCCTCATCGTGGGAACGCAATCCGATCTCACGCAGCAGGTGGTGGTCCCTGTGTCCCTCCCGTTCTCCACGTCGTCATCGTCATCGTCCGCGTCCGCGTCCGTCCCTTCGCAGCCGTCCGCACTTTCGCAGCCGTCCGGCTACCGCCCGCCGGGTACGGACGCGCCGCCCACCTGCGAGGTGCCCCACTTCGCTCCGCTGCGGGTGCGCGCGGGCCGGTATCAGTTGCGGCGGTTCCTCCGATGCCGGAGGCGGGCCGTGGCCGTGGGGCTGGCCGTGACCGCGGTGGCCCTGGTGGCGGCGGGGCCACGGGACGCCGAGCGGGTACGGGGGCATCCGGTGGCCGACCCCGTACGGGAGCGCCGGGCCGCTGAGACGGTGGCGGCGCCGGTGCGGATCGCCGACGGGGCGACCGTACGGCTGCTGCGGCCCGGTGACCGGGTCGATGTGATCGCCGCCGAGGAGTCGGTGGCGGGCGGCGGTGATGCCCGGGTGGTCGCGCGCGGGGCCCGGGTGACGAAGGTGCCGGTGGCGGACGTGGCCGAGAGCGGGGCACTGGTGGTCCTGTCCGTGCCGCGGACCACGGCGGCACGGCTGGCGGGCGCCGGTGCGACCTCGCGGTTGGCGGTGACACTGTGCCGAGTCTGCTGAGTGCCGGCGCCGAGCCGGCGTCAAGCCCCTCGTTCGAGGGACCCGATTGGACAGCCCTGTCATGCCCTGCCGTAGGTTGCGGAGTCGTTTGTTCCACAACTTGTGCAGAGGGGCCTCGTGGTGAGCCAGAAGAAGGAGCCGAACGTTTGGGAGGGCTTCAAGGCCTTCCTGACGCGGGGGAACGTCGTCGACCTGGCCGTCGCGGTGGTCATCGGTGCGGCCTTCACCAACATCGTCAACTCGGTGGTGCAGGGCATCATCAACCCGCTGGTGGGGGCAGTCGGCACGAAGGACCTCGACAACTACACCTACTGCCTCAAGGACCCCTGCACGGGCAGCGGCGACGACGCGACCGGCATCCAGATCATGTGGGGCTCCGTGCTCGGCTCCACCCTCAGCTTCGTGATCACCGCGGCCGTCGTCTACTTCCTGATGGTCCTGCCCATGTCCAAGTACCTGGCCCGCCAGGAGGCCCGCCGCAAGGCCAAGGAAGGCACCCACGAGGCCATCGAGGTCACCGAGCTGGAGGTCCTCAAGGAGATCCGCGACGCCCTGGTGGCCCAGCGCGGCTCCGGCCACGACCGCGGCTAAGCGCTCCGCTGGCTGTGTCGATATGCGGCTCCGCCGCGGGGCCGCATCTGTACACAGCCCCGCGCCCCTTTGGGGCGCGGCCCAACCGCAGCGGACTTCGCCCGACCTGCTTAGGCAGGGTCCTTCGGGGGTGTCAGAGGTGGTGGGGCGGCTTCTCGTCGAGGAAGCGCTTCAGGTCGGCGGCGCCGTCGTTCTCACCACCGCCGCTCCACTCGCCCCACCCGTGGTCCGTGTCGTCCGACGACGACCGGCCAAGCGGGTCGTCGAAGACCAGCGCGGCCTTGGGATCGCGCGATTCGGGGGCGGGAGCGGTACTCATGGGTCCAGGGTACGGGTCCGGGGCGGGGAGGGTGGCGAGGCCGGAACTGGTGATCATTTCCGGGTCCTGCTGTGGGGGAGGCCGGGGCGAGGGTGGCGGTCTACGCTCGCGCCATGACGATCACGTATGAGTGGCGGGGCGACTTCGACAACGCGGCCGTCGATGCGCTGCACGCAGCGGGCTTCAACCATCGGACCTCGGATGCCGATTGGCTGGCTCGGGTGCACCGCCACAGCCTCGGCTGGGTCTGCGCACGCCATGACGGTGACCTCGTCGGTTTCGTGAACGTCGCGTGGGACGGCGGCGTCCACGCGTTCATCCTGGACACCGTGGTCGCAACGGGCTACCGCCGCTCGGGGATTGGAACCGGGCTTGTCGCAGAGGCCGCACGACAGGCCCGTACGGCCACATGCGAATGGCTGCACGTCGACTTCGAGGACGACCTGCAGTCGTTCTACTTCGACGCCTGCGGGTTCAAGCCGACGCCCGCGGGTCTCATCGCGCTCCGAGGCGGCCTCGCCGCAGTGCGCCCCGGGCCATGAACAGCAGTGTCGATCCGGAGAGTCCTGCCGGTCGCGTCGTCAGTTTCCTCGCTGTTGGAGGGAACGCGACCGGTCCGCCGCACGCCCCTGACACGCGAACGGCCCGTCACTGCCCGCCACTTCAAGGTGGGTCCGGCTCAGCAGGCCATGCCGCCCGCCGCCGTGCCGACGGTGATCGCGTGGACGTTCCTGGGCCACTGGGCGGTGCCGACGGTGCCGGCGGTGGGGATCGTGATGGCGCCGACCGTCGCGACCGGGACGACGGTCACGGTACGGATGGTGACGAGGGAGGAGGCCGCGCGGAGTCGCGAGGGAACATTGGCCCCATGACGAACGACGCGATTGCCTCCCCAACGCCCATGGAACCCACGGCGCCCAAGCGGTCCAGGAAGGTCGGCGCGCTGACAGACATCGCCGGCCTGCGGGTCGGGCACGCCACCCGGATCGGCGGAGGCCGGCTCACCGGGACCACGGTCGTGCTGGCGCCGGAGGGTGGTGTCGTGGCGGCGGTGGATGTGCGGGGCGGCGGGCCCGGTACCAAGGAGACGGACGCGCTCGATCCGCGGAACGTGGTGCAGAAGGTCGAGGCGGTGGTGCTGACCGGGGGCAGTGCGTACGGGCTGGACTCGGCGTCGGGGGTGATGGCCTGGCTGGAGGAGCGCGGGCGCGGGGTGCGGGTGGGGCCCGATCCGGCGCACGTCGTGCCGGTGGTGCCCGCCGCCTGCGTCTTCGACCTGGGCCGGGGCGGTGACTTCCGGGCCAGGCCCGACGCGGACACCGGCCGGGCCGCGGTCGAGGCGGCCGCCGCGAGCGAGCCGGGCGGCGCGGTCGAGGAGGGGTGCGTGGGCGCGGGTACGGGCGCGGTGATCGAGCACATCAAGGGCGGCGTCGGCACCGCGAGCGTCGTGCTCGGCTCGGGGATCACGGTTGCCGCGCTGGTGGTGGCCAACGCGGCGGGGTCGGCGATGGATCCGGAAACGGGGGTGCTGTACGGGGAGTTGCTCCAGGGAGGGCGTGCGGCGTATCCGGCGGCCGAGGTCCACGAAGCCGCGCGGCAGCGGCTCGCCGAGGTCGCCGCGAGGAACGCCCCTCCCCCGCTGAACACGACCCTCGCCGTGGTCGCCACCGACGCCGACCTCACCCGCGCCCAGGCCCAGAAGCTCGCGGGCACCGCCCACGACGGCATCGCCCGCGCCGTACGCCCGGTCCACCTTCTCCACGACGGCGACACGGTCTTCGCCCTGTCGACCGGCGCCCGGCCCCTGCCACCGGAGGGCCCACTAGCCCTGAACGGCGTCCTCGCGGCCGGCGCGGACGTGGTGACCCGGGCGATCGTCCGGGCGGTACGGGCGGCCGAGTCGGTGGAGGGGCCGGGCGGCGTGTGGCCGTCGTACGGGGAGCTCTACGGGGGCTGAGGCATGCTGCGCTTCCGGCCCCAGGGTGAAGGGAAAACTGGTGCTTTCCCCAGCAGCACGGTCGCGCCCGGCGGGGATCGGGGGATCGGCAACCGGTTCGGCGTCAACTGCCGTCTGACCAAAGGGTTCTGTGAGATTCGTCGGGCCGTGCGGGAACTTTCCGTGCGGCCCTCGCGTTTTCCCGGCGTACGTTTTCTCGGTTCCCGGACATGATGTCCTACCGAGGGGCTACGGTATGCACCCACAAGGTGACATGCAGCAACGCCGGGAGAAACCTTGAGCGTTCCGTACGAGACGGCAGCGTACGAGCCACCCGAGTCGCCCGAGTCTCCGGAGGAGCACCTCGCGCGACTCCTTGGCCGCGCCCTGAACTCCTTCGAGCTGCCCGACGAGACGATACGGCAGCTCGACTGCGCGCTGGCCCATGACAGTTCGCTGCACTCCGCGCACTACAGCACGGGGCTGCACCGAGCGACGTACCGGCACACCTGGCTGCTCGCCGACGGCTCGGCGCTCACGCTGTGGGAGCTCGCGCACAACACGGCGTCCGGCGGCGAGACCCAGCACGAGGTGTACGCGGACGAGGAGGAGCTGCGGATCGCCACCGCGCGGCTGCCGCTGCCCCCGGACGCGCCGGACTTCGAGCTGCCGGTGACGGTGGAGCTGGAGCCGGTGCCCGAGCCGGGCCACGAGTACGTCGCCGACGACTCGGCGGACCACGCGCGGCGGCTGCTGCGGCGCGCGGAGAACCCGGACCCGCCGGGGGACGACCTCGCCGCGCTGCTGCTGCGGACCGCGTTCGCGCACGAGATCACCCAGGCCTTCGGCCGCCCGAACAGCCGTCCCGGCCGCCCCGGGCCGAACTTCTCGCTGTACGAGCACGCGTTCCTTCTCGCCGACGGGCGCGAGATCTCCCTGTGGGAGGTCGAGCACACGGCGACGCCCGACGGGCGGCACATGTGCGAGGTGTATGTGACGGAGGACGCGGCTCGGGACGCGATGGAGAGGCGGGCGTCGAGGCTCGGCCTCGGCTGAGAGTCCCCGGACGGGACTGAGGGTTCCTCGGCCTCGGCTCAGAGTTCCGCGGCCCCGGCTCAGAGTTCCGCGGCCCCGGCTGAGGGTTCCGCGGCCCCGGCTCAGAGTTCCGCGGCCCCGGCTGAGGGTTCCGCGGCCCCGGCTGAGGGTTCCGCAAACGGCTCTCGCCGAGTTCTGCGAACACCGCGTTCTTACGACCGGCCCCGTCGAGTTCCGCGAACGCCGAGTTCTACGACCGGCCTTCGCTCAACCGCCGCACCAGCCCCGCGAACGCGTCCCGCTCCGCCGGAGTCAGCTCGACGCTCTCCACGTGCGGAGCGGAGCGGCGGCGCTGGTGGGGCAGGGCCCGGAGGGCGGCGAAGCGGCGGCGGTGCAGGTCGCTGTCGCGGCGCAGGATGCGGACCAGCACGGCGACCCAGATGGCGGCCGCCGCGGCGAGGGCGACCACGCCCACCACTTGGAGGATCGACACGTGCTCAGGCATGGGCCCAGTAGACACCACGGTCCGGGCCTTTGAGGGCGGACCGTGACGCATCTCGCAGGTGAGGCGAACACCTCACAGCGGATGTAAAGGTACAGCGGACGTAAAAGTACGCGACGGCCGCAGCCCCCTGTCACGAAGACACGAGGACTGCGGCCGTCGTAACGGTCACGGGTTCAGGCCGCGACCGGCTCCTTCGACTCGGCCTTGGCTGCGGAAGCGGCGGGACCGCCCGCCGCGCCGCCCGGCTGGGTCTTGCGCATGCCCTTCAGGACGATGACGAGCCCGGCCGTAACCGCCGTACCGACCGCGATGGCCAGCAGGTACAGGAACGGCTTGCCGATCAGGAACGTGACCCAGATGCCGCCGTGCGGAGCACGCAGCGTCGAGCCGAACGCCATGGTCAGCGCACCGGTGACCGCGCCGCCCGCCATGGAGGCCGGGATGACCCGCAGCGGGTCGGCGGCCGCGAACGGGATCGCTCCCTCGGAGATGAAGGAGGCACCGAGGACCCAGGCCGCCTTGCCGTTCTCGCGCTCGGCGGTGGTGAACAGCTTCTTGCGGACCACCGTCGCGAGGGCCATGCCCAGCGGGGGAACCATGCCGGCCGCCATGACCGCCGCCATGATCTTCATCGCGGAGTCGCTGGGTGCCGCGACCGCGATGCCGGCCGTCGCGAAGGTGTAGGCCACCTTGTTGACCGGGCCGCCGAGGTCGAAGCACATCATCAGGCCGAGCAGCACGCCGAGCAGGACGGCGTTGGTGCCGGAGAGGCCGTTCAGCCAGCTGGTCAGGCCCTCCTGCGCCTCGGCGATCGGCTTGCCGATGACCACGAACATCAGGAAGCCGACGGCGATCGACGAGAGCAGCGGGATCACGACCACCGGCATGATGCCGCGCAGCACCGGTGGGATGTTGACCCGCTGGATCGCGAGGACCACACCACCGGCGATCAGACCGGCGGCGAGACCGCCGAGGAACCCGGCGCCGATCGTCAGGGAGATCGCACCGCCGACGAAGCCGGGCACGAGACCTGGCCGGTCGGCCATGCCGTACGCGATGTATCCGGCGAGGACCGGGACGAGGAAGCCGAAGGCCGCCGCGCCGATCTGGAACAGCAGGGCGCCCCAGCTGTCGATCTGGCCCCAGTCGAAGTGCTCGATGACGGACGGGGCCTCGTTGATCTGGTAGCCGCCGATCGCGAAGCCGAGGGCGATGAGGAGACCACCGGCCGCGACGAACGGAACCATGTAGCTCACGCCGGACATCAGCCACTTGCGCAGCTTGGTGCCATAGCCCTCACCGGGCTCGCCGGCCCGCTCCACCGGCGTACCGCCGGGCTTGGCGGCCGTGGCCTCGCCGCGCTCGGCCTTGGCCCGGACCTCGGCGATCAGCGCGGCGGGCTTGTTGATGGCCGCCTTCACGCCGGTGTCCACGGTGGGCTTCCCGGCGAACCGGTCCTTCTCCCGTACGGCGACGTCGTGCGCGAAGATCACGCCGTCGGCGGCGGCGATGACTGCCGGGTCGAGCCGGGTGAAGCCGGCCGAGCCCTGCGTCTCGACGACGACCTCGACGTCACCGGCCTCGCGGCCCGCGTTCTCCAGCGACTCGGCGGCCATGTAGGTGTGGGCGATGCCGGTGGGGCAGGAGGTGACGGCGACGATGCGGAAGGGGGCCGGTGCGTCGTCGGTGCCCGCGGCGGCGTCGGTGGAGGCCGTTCCGGCCGACGCCGCCGCGGAGTCTGGTACGTCCTCGCCCCGGATGAGGGCGGCGGCCGTGTCCGCGTCGCCCACCGACCGCAGCGCGGACGTGAACTCGGCGTCCATCAGCTGCCGGGCCAGCGAGGACAGGATCGTCAGGTGGGCGTCGTCGGCGCCCGCCGGGGCGGCGATCAGGAAGATCAGGTCGGCGGGACCGTCGGCCGCGCCGAAGTCGATCCCGGCCGCGCTGCGCCCGAAGGCGAGCGTGGGCTCGGTGACGTGCTCGCTGCGGCAGTGCGGGATGCCGATGCCGCCGTCGAGGCCGGTCGGCATCTGCGCCTCGCGGGCGGCCACGTCGGCGAGGAAGCCGTCGAGGTCGGTCACCCGGCCCTTGGCCACCATGCGCTCGGCGAGGGCACGCGCCGCCGCTTCCTTTGTCTCGGCGGACAGGTCGAGGTCGACCAGATCCGCGGTGATCATCTCGCTCATCGCGGGCTCCTTCGCACGCGTATCGCCCGGGGGAAGTCGTGGGCGTGGGTGGGGACGGGGGTGCTGCACCCGACGGGTGCGTGGGGGGTACGGGCTTGGGGGAACCCGGTGGGGACAGGGGTGAAGGCGGAGGCGGGGCCGGGGTAACCCCGCCTCCTGGTGGCTGCGGCGGGGCCGGGGAAACCCCGCCGCTTCAGGGCCGGTCCAGTACGGCCGGTGGTCAGTAAGGTCATGACACCGGCTCCTTCAGTACGCGGTCCACGGGCACCTCGGCCGTGACCGTCACCGCCGAGGTGTCGAGGTCGTCCGGCGTCGGCATCACGCTGCCGGGGAGCTGGACGGCCGCGGCGCCGTGGGCGACGGCCGAGGCGAGGGCGTCGGGCCCACTGCCGCCCGCGATCAGGAACCCGGCGAGCGAGGAGTCGCCGGCGCCCACGTTGCTGCGTACGACATCGACGCGGGCGCTGCCGAACCAGGCGCCCGAGGCGTCGACGAGCACCTGCCCGTCGGCGCCCAGGCTGGCCAGTACGGCGCCGGCGCCCATCGCGCGCAGTTCCTCGGCGGCCTTGACCGCGTCGCCGACGGTGGCGAGGGGGCGGCCGACGGCTTCGGCGAGCTCCTCGGCATTCGGCTTGACGACGTCCGGGCGCTCGCGCAACGCCGCCAGCAGGGCGGGCCCCGAGGTGTCGAGCGCGATGCGGGTGCCCGCCGCGTGGGCACGGGCGACCAGGGCGGCGTACCAGGAGGGGGCGAGGCCGACCGGGAGGCTGCCGCAGCAGGCGATCCAGTCGGCTTCGCGGGACTGCACGCGCACGGTTTCGAGGAGCAACTCCTCCTCGGCGGAGGTCAGTTCGGGACCGGGTGCGTTGATCTTCGTCAGCACGCCGTCCGCCTCGGCGAGGGCGATGTTGGAACGGGTGGCCCCGGCGACCGGCACCTGCGCGACCTCGATGCCCTGCGCGTCGAGCAGATCGGCGACGAGCGCGCCCGGCGCACCGCCCAGCGGGAGCACGGCCACGGTCCGCCGTCCGGCGGCGGAGACGGCCCGCGAGACGTTGACGCCCTTGCCGCCCGGGTCCATGCGCTCACCGGTGGCCCGGATCACCTCGCCGCGGTCGAGCGAGGGAACCTCGTACGTCCGGTCGAGGGAGGGATTGGGGGTCACGGTGAGGATCATGCGCGCACTACTTCCGTACCGCCGCGCTCGATGGCGGCCGCGTCGTCTTGGTTCAGCCCGATGTCAGTGATCACCAGGTCCACGTCGGTCAGGTCACCGAAGCGGGCGAAGTGCTCCTGACCATGCTTGGAGGAGTCGGCGAGGAGCACCACCCGGCGGGCGGCGGCCACGGCCGCGCGCTTGACGGCGGCCTCGGCGAGGTCGGGGGTGGTCAGGCCGTGCTGGGCGGAGAAGCCGTTCGCGGCGATGAACAGCACGTCGGCGCGGATCTCACCGTACGCGCGCAGGGCCCAGGCGTCGACGGCGGCTCGCGTACGGTGCCGGACCCGGCCGCCGACCAGGTGGAGCTGGATGCCGGGGTGGTCGGCGAGGCGGGCCGCGATCGGCAGGCTGTGCGTCACTACGGTGAGCGACACCTCCAGCGGGATGGCCCCGGCGAGGCGGGCGACCGTCGTACCGGCGTCGAGGATCACCGTGCCGTCGTTCGGCAGCTCGGCCAGCGCGGCCTTGGCGATGCGGTCCTTCTCGTCGGCCGCCGTGGTCTCGCGCTCGGCGAGGTCGGGCTCGAAGTCCAGCCGTCCGGCCGGGATCGCGCCGCCGTGCACCCGGCGGACGAGTCCCGCGCGGTCCAGGGCCTTCAGGTCCCGGCGGATCGTCTCCGCCGTGACCTGGAACTCCTCGGCCAGCGACACCACGTCCACCCTGCCGCCGTCACGGGCGAGCCGGAGGATCTCCTGCTGCCGCTCCGGTGCGTACATGTCCGTTCGCCTCCGACTCAGTGCCCGATGATGCCCGAACTTGTGGTTTCAATCGGGAGGCTACGCCTGGATTTCCGGAAAGTAAACAGGTTCGGGCACACGCCAGACACAATCGGGCCTTACGGCCCAGGGGTATACGTAAAGTCGGGCCCTACGGCCCAGTCGTATGTGTAAAGCAGCAGGGGCCCACACCTGTTGATGTGGGCCCCAGCTGCTTTTGAACCGGCCGTCAGGCCACCGGCTCCAACTCCCGCTCCTCGACCGCGGGTTCCGCCTCCGCCCCCTCCACATGCTGGGCGGGCCGCTTCGGCAGGGCGAACATGAGGAGGAAGATCGCGGCCATCACCACGGCGACCCACCCGAGCGCGTTCTGGAAGGCGTCCACGAAGGCCGGACCGACCTCGGCCGGGACGAGGTCGTCGCCCATGGTGCCGAAGAAGGCGACGGACACCAGGCCGAGCCCCAGCGCGTTGCCCATCTGCTGGACCGTGTTGATCAGGCCCGACGCGGAGCCCGCGTGTTCGCGCGGAACCTCGGAGAGGATCGCGTCGGTCAGCGGGGCGACGATCAGGCCCATGCCCACGCCCATGACGACCAGCGGGAGCGCCATCTGCCAGGGAGCGATGGACAGGCCGTACCGCTCGGACTCCCACATATAGAGGAGGACGCCGAGCCCCAGCACCAGCGCGCCCGCCTGGAGGACCTTGCGGCCGAAGCGCGGGACGAGCTTCTGGACGGAGAGGCCGGCGGCCGTCGAGACGGCGAGGGAGAAGGGGATGCCGGTCAGGCCGGCGCGCAGGGGGCTCCAGTCGAGGCCGGTCTGCATGTAGAGGGTCCAGACCAGGAAGAAGATGCCGAGGCCGACGCCGAAGACCGTCTGTACGGCGATGCCCGCGGCGAAGCTCTTCACCTTGAACAGGGAGAGTTCCACGAGCGGGGAGCCGTCCCTCGCCGTCTTCCGCTTCTCGTACGCCACCAGCGCCGCGAACACCACCAGCGAGCCCGCCATCGAGACGTACCCCCACAGCGGCCAGCCCAGTTCTTCGCCGCGCGTGAGCGGATAGATCAGCATCAGCAGACCGAGGGTGACCAGGGCGACGCCGACCAGGTCGAGACGGAGCGCCCGGGGCGCCTTGGACTCGGTGATGAAGCGGCGGCCGAGGATCAGGCCCGCGATGCCGACCGGGAGGTTGATCAGGAAGATCGGGCGCCACTCCAAGCCGAAGAGGTTCCACTGGGTGAGCAGCGCGCCGAGGAGCGGACCGGAGACGGCCCCGAGGCCCACGACCGCGCCGAACAGCCCGAAGACCTTGCCCCGCTCGTGCGCCGGGAAGGTGGCGTGCACGATCGACAGCACCTGCGGCACCATCAGCGCGGCCATGGCGCCCTGCAGGATGCGCGCGGCGACGAGCATCTCCGGGTTCGCGGCGAAGCCGCACAGCGCCGAGGCGATGGTGAAGCCGCCGATGCCGACGAGGAACAGCCGCTTGCGGCCGTGGATGTCGCCGAGCCGGCCGCCGGTGATGAGTCCGGCGGCGAAGGCGAGCGCGTATCCGGCGGTGATCCACTGGATCTGGCTGAACGTCGCGCCCGCGTCCCGCTGGATCGACGGGATCGCGATGTTGACGATCGTGACGTCGACCAGGTCCATGAAGGCCGCGGTCATCACGATGGCGAGGGCGATCCAGCGTCGCCGGTCACCCGCGGCGGGCTGTGCGGTGGGATGGGGCTCGGTTGAGGTCATGTCGCGAAGCTAGGGGCCTATTAGGTCAGATCATGTCCTAGTGTTACGGCATCCTCGAACGCATGACGACGGACACTCCGGCCCGGCTCCTCCAACTCCTCTCCCTCCTCCAGACGCCCCGCGAATGGCCCGGCGGCGAGCTCGCCGGCCGCCTGGGCGTCTCCCGTCGCACGGTCCGGCGGGACATCGACCGGCTGCGCGAGCTCGGCTATCCGGTACAGGCGACCAAGGGCGCCGACGGCGGCTACCGGCTGGTGGCCGGAAAGGCCATGCCCCCGCTCGTGCTCGACGACGAGGAGGCCGTGGCGATCGCGGTCGGCCTGCGGGCGGGCGCGGGTCACGCGGTGGAGGGGGTGGACGAGGCCTCCGTACGGGCACTCGCCAAACTCGAACAGGTGCTCCCTTCCCGTCTACGGCACCGGGTGTCGACCCTCCAGGCCGCGACGACACCCCTCACCAGCGGGGACGGCGGGAGCATCGCCCCCGAGACGCTGACCGTGATGGCCTCGACGGTGGCGGGGCAGGAGCGGCTGCGGTTCGCGTACCGCTCCGGGGACGGCACCGAGTCACGGCGCCTGACCGAGCCGTACCGCCTGGTGTCGACCGGCCGCCGCTGGTACCTCGTCGCCTACGACCTCGACCGCGCCGACTGGCGCACCTTCCGCGTCGACCGGGTCAGCGACCCGTTCGCGACAGGCGCGCGGTTCGCGCCGCGCGAGCTGCCGACGGGGAGCGCGGCGGAGTATCTGCGGCAGTCGATGTACCGGCGGCAGGAGATGTACGACTTCGAAGTCACCTTCGCCGCGCCCGCCGAGTTCATCGCGGCCCGGCTGCCACGCTGGTTCGGCACCCCCGAGCCCCTCGACGAGCACAGCTGCCGGCTCCGGGCCACCGTGGGTGACTCCGTGGAGTGGCTGGCGGTACGGATCGCTCTGGTCGACTGCGAGTTCACGGTGCACGAGCCGCCGGAACTGGTGGGGTACGTACGGGAGTTGGGGGCGCGGCTGATGCGGGCGGTGGACGGTACCGGGCGCGGGGCGGGGCCCGAGCCGACCGTCTGACGTACGCACGTGCGCGTCGGACACCCTGTACGGCGAGCCGTTCCCCTGTGACACAATCTGCCGTTCGGGTCACCCCGGGGTTCAGGTCCGGGGTGACCCTTCAGTCTGCTGAGCCCGGTCTGCCCAGCCGCGTGTGCGTGGACGCCCCCGGCAAAGGTCGAGCCGAGCTCCGGCGCCGGGGGGAGACGCCGAAGCTCGGCTCTGGGAGGGTCCCGGCGCCGGGGGGAGTGCGTCGGGACCTGGCTCTGGTTGTTTCCTGCGGTTGTTGTTGTTTCTTGCGGCCGCCGCCGGTGGCACACGGGCAGCACAGCCGGCGTCCGTACGGTGGTCGTCCGGACCCCATGAGGTCCCGGGCCGACGGCTCCGGGCCTTGCCGTGTCGCGGGCCCAGTGGTCTTGTGCCCGCGGACCGCCGGGTTGAAGCGGCACAACACGGCCAACTCTGGGCGGCCCCGGGCCGGTTGGGCCGGGTGGGCCACCACCGGGTGGGCCGCCCGTACCCATGCGTGTCGGGCGCCCGTGCCGACGTGCGTCGGGCGACTGTCAGGCCGCCGCGTCGAACCCCGTGTCCCGTGCCAGCTTCTTCAGCTCCAGCAGCGCGTGCTTCTCGATCTGGCGGATGCGCTCGCGTGTGAGGCCGTGCTCCTTGCCGACCTCGGTGAGCGTGCGCTCCCGGCCGTCCTCGATGCCGTACCGCATCTTGATGATCGAGGCGGTGCGCTGGTCGAGCCGTCCGATCAGGTCGTCGAGCTCCTCGCTGCGCAGCAGCGTGAGCACGGACTGCTCGGGCGACACGGCGGACGTGTCCTCCAGCAGATCGCCGAACTGGGTCTCGCCCTCGTCGTCCACCGACATGTTCAGCGAGACCGGGTCGCGCGCCCAGTCGAGCACGTCCGCCACGCGCTCGGGCGTGGAGCCCAGCTCACCGGCGATCTCGGCGGGCTCGGGATCGCGCCCGTGCTCCCGGTTGAACTCGCGCTGCACGCGGCGTATCCGGCCGAGCTCCTCGACCAGGTGCACGGGCAGACGAATCGTCCGCGACTGGTCGGCGATCGACCGGGTGATGGCCTGCCGGATCCACCAGGTCGCGTACGTCGAGAACTTGAAGCCCTTGCGGTAGTCGAACTTCTCGACCGCGCGGACCAGGCCGGCGTTGCCCTCCTGGATCAGGTCGAGCAGGGGCAGACCACTGCGCGGGTAGCGCCGGGCCACGGCCACGACGAGCCGCAGGTTCGACCGTATGAAGATGTCCTTGGCGCGCTCGCCCTCCCGGACCAGCGCTTCGAGCTCTTCGCGGGTGGCATCCGCTGTGGCCTCTGCCTCGCCGTCGAGGATCTGCCGCGCGAAAACACCCGCCTCGATGATCTGGGACAGCTCGACTTCCCTGGCGGCGTCGAGCAGCGGCGTACGCGCGATCTCGTCGAGGTACATGCCGACCAGGTCGCGGTCGGCGATCTCGCCGCCAGAGGCGCGAACGCTGTTTGCCGCGTCGTTCCCGCCGGAGGCGGACGTACGACGGGTGGCGACGGCACGGGTTGCCATGCGTGCTCCCTTGCGATGGTGGGCTAGCGGATGGTCCTGTGACGCTGGAATCACCTTGTCGGGTGCCCTGCATCCGATGGAAACAACGACTGGAATCCGGACAGAATTCCCAACCCGCCCCTCGATTTTTCTGATCATGCAGTATCCTGTCCCGCCACGAAGGGGGCCAGATATCGCCGAAACGCACAGAGGTGCAGGTCAGACCAGGAGTCGAGTCCGATCTCAACGCCCTCACCGCCATCTACAACCACTACGTACGTGAGACGCCCATCACATTCGATACCGCGGTCTTCACACCCGAAGAGCGCCGCCCTTGGCTTCTCTCCCACCCTGAAGACGGTCCGCATCGTCTGAAGGTTGCCGTGGACACCGACTCACAGCGAATTCTTGGGTACGCGACGAGCAGCCCGTTCCGCCCGAAGCCGTCGTACTCCACCTCCGTGGAGATCTCCGCCTACCTCGCCCCCGGCGAGGGCGGCCGCGGCATCGGCACCCTGCTCTACAAGGCCCTGTTCGAGTCCCTCGCCGAGGAGGACCTCCACCGAGCGTACGCCGGGGTCGCGCTGCCGAACGAGGCATCCGTGCGGTTGCACGAGCGGTTCGGGTTCCAGTACGTGGGGACGTACCGGGAGGTCGGGCGGAAGTTCGGGCGGTACTGGGATGTGGCCTGGTACGAGAAGGATCTCTAGGTCATCCGCCAGGTCATCCGCTCTTGGAGGAGCGGCTGACTTCCTGGAGGAGCCGCTGACCTCCCGGAGGGGCCGCAGACCCTCGGAGTTACGAGGTACCCGTGTCGACCGCCGCGCTCCATGCTGGCCGTGCCACCAGGTCGGTGGCACCCCGCAGGGGGAAAGCATCAGGAGAAACCGGGGATGACCAGCATCAGCAAGACCCGCGCCACTCTCGCCGCCGGCGCCGCCCTCGTCGCGGGCGCAGCAGTCATGATCATGCCGGGCACCGCGCAGGCCGCCTCGTACAGCGACTGCAAGAAGGGGGACATCTGCTTCTACACCGGGTACAACGGCACCGGCAAGATGTGCTCGTGGGACGGGAACGACAGCGACTGGCGGGGCGGCTCCATCAGGTGCTCGTGGGCCGGCACCAACAACGTCAAGTCGGTGTACAACAACGGCTACAACAGCGGCAAAAAGGACGTCGTCTACTACAAGAAGGCCGACTACAAGGACCGCGTCGGCTGCACCAAGGTGGGCAAGCAGGGCAACCTCGCGGGCACCTACAAGGTGCGCTCCCACAAGTGGGTCACGTCTTGCTGACCGGCTGCCGCCGGCCCGCCTGACCCGAACGGGACGGCCCGCCCCCGTGGCACGGCCACGAAGCGCGCGCCCTGAGGGTGTCCACCGCCCAGCCTCTCCAGGCCCCCGCCCAGCCCCTCCAGGTAACCCGCCGAGGCAGGTGCCCGAGCGGGCGAGGCGCTGGGCGGGGGCACCCGGGCGGGCAGCGTCTCTGACTGGCTTAGGGATCCCCCGTGTTGCTCAGGGACGTGAGCCAGTCGCCTTCGTGCCCTGGTGCTGAACAGCGGAAGCCGTCAGCCCTCGTGGCACGTCCCTCCGGACGCTGGTCGGTGAACTCTCGCGACCCCACCGAGGAGGGTGCCCGACGTCGCCTGGGCGCCGGGCGTGCGCGTGATGTTCTGCCACGGGATCGCTACGGATCGCTAATCCCAACTGGTGAGCCTCGGGCCTGCTCCGAGGCCCAGGCTCACCGCCGCCGCCTTCGCAGTCGGCCACACCCCGGAGGTCGCCACCTCGCCGGGGTCTTTCGGCGTGCGTGGCCGACGCGCGCCCTACCCGAACTGCACCGACCGCTTGGCCATCCCCAGCCAGAACCCCTCGATCACGGACCTCTGCGTATCCAGCTCCCCGGAGACCTCCGCCGCCCCCATGGTCACGAACAGTGGTGCGAAGTGTTCGGTGCGGGGGTGGGCGTAGCGGCCGGAGGGGGCCTTGTTGAGGAAGTCGAGGAGGGAGTCGACGTCGCGGGACTCCAGGGCGCGGCGGCCCCAGTCGTCGAACTCGGAGGACCAGGTGGGGACGCCGGGGCCCGTGTGGCGGAGGGCGGCGAGGTTGTGGGTGAAGAAGCCGGAGCCGACGATGAGGACGCCCTCGTCGCGCAGGGGGGCGAGCTTGCGGCCGATGTCCATCAGGCGGACCGGGTCGAGGGTGGGCATGGAGATCTGGAGGACCGGGATGTCGGCCTCGGGGAACATCTCCACCAGGGGGACGTACGCGCCGTGGTCCAGGCCCCGGTCGGGGATGTCCTGGACCGGCGTACCGGGGGCGCGGAGCAACTTGCGGACCGAGTCGGCGAGTTGAGGGGCGCCGGGGGCGGCGTACTGGACCTGGTAGTAGTGCTCGGGGAAGCCCCAGAAGTCGTAGACCAGGGGGACGGACTCGACCGCGCCCAAGGCCAGGGGGGCTTCCTCCCAGTGGGCGGAGATCATGAGGATCGCCTTGGGGCGGGGCAGGTCCGCGGACCAGGCGGCGAGCTCGCCCGGCCAGATGGGGTCGTCGGCCAGCGGCGGGGCGCCATGGCTCAGATAGAGGGCCGGCATGCGCTCGGCGACGGGGCGGCGCTCCTCGGTGGCGGCGGACATGGCGGCGACTCCCTCTTCACTCCATGATCACTTGGGGGCGTGATGATTTAACTCTCAATATTTGTCTTTCACCTTACATCCCTATAGTTCAAAATTCAAGGACGGGCACCGTAAAGTGGTGTGTATGAACACGGCTCCCGCTGACGAAGAACCCCGCTGGCTCACCGCCGACGAGCAGCGCATCTGGCGTTCATTTGTGCACGCCACAACCCTCCTTGAGGACCATCTCGACCGCCAGTTGCAGCGCGACGCGGGCATGCCTCACGTCTACTACGTCATGGTCGCGGTGCTCAGCGAGGCGCCGCACCGGCGGCTGCGGATGACGGAGCTGGCGATGAAGGTCAAGATCACCCGGTCCCGGCTGTCGCACGCCATCGCCCGGCTGGAGAAGAACGGCTGGGTGCGTCGCGAGGACTGCCCCTCCGACAAGCGGGGCCAGTTCGCCGTGCTGACCGACGCCGGGGTCGAGGTGCTGCAACGGACCGCGCCCGGCCATGTGGCCGCCGTACGACAGGCCGTCTTCGACCGGCTCTCCCCCGAACAGCAGAAGGCCCTCGGCGACATCATGCAGATCGTCGCCGAGGGACTCCAGCCGAAGGAGGCGGGAGCGGACCTGCCCTGGCTCCGCTGAGCCGTCAGGCGTTCAGCGGAGCCAGGGCAGGTCCTGGGAGTCGTACGTACGGGGCGTCCCCTTCCTCGTACGTACGAGAGGTCCCGTCGGGCCCCGAAGCCCGGTCACGGGTGTCAGTGCGCGATCACCGGCACCTTCACCTCATCCTCCGTGCCCTCGCCCGTGCCCGCACCCTGGGCCGGCCCCATCTCCGGGCGGCCGGTGTTGACGAAGGTCAGGGCGATGACGGCCGCCAGGACGAGGATGCCGACGGCGAACCAGATGGCGTTGGTGTAGCCGTGCACCATGCCCTCCAGCTGAAGCAGCTGCTGCTGGGAGCGGGAGGTCGCCGAGGTGATGTTGTCCGCGATGTAGGCGGTCGTGGCCGAGGCCGCGATCGTGTTCAGCAGCGCCGTACCGATCGCGCCGCCCACCTGCTGCGAGGTGTTGACCATGGCCGAGGCCACACCCGCGTCACGCGGCTCGACACCGTACGTGGCCAGCGACATCGCCGGCATGAACGCCGTACCCATACCGAGGCCGAGCAGCAGCTGGGCCGGCAGGAGCAGACCGGCGTACGAGGAACCGATCTCCATCTGGGTCAGGAGCAGCATGCCGAGCGCCGCGGCCAGGAAGCCGGGGCCCATCAGCAGGCGCGGGGGAACCCGGGTCATCAGGCGGGTGCCGATCTGCGTGGAGCCCGTGATCATGCCCGCGATCATCGGCAGGAACGCGAAGCCGGTCTTGACCGGGGAGTAGCCCTTCACGATCTGCAGGTAGTAGGTCAGGAAGAGGAACAGGCCGAACATCGCGATGATCGCCAGGCCCAGGGAGAGGTAAATGCCACCGCGGTTGCGCTCGGTGATCACGCGGAGCGGCAGCAGCGGGGCCTTGACCCTCGACTCGACCAGGACGAACGCGGTCAGCAGCACCGCCGACGCCACGAACATGCCGATCGTCACCGAGTCGCCCCAGCCGTCGGACTCGGCGCGGGTGAAGCCGTAGACGAGCGAGACCAGACCGAGGGTGGACAGGACCACGCCCGGGACGTCGAGCGGGGAACGGTTGCGGCCGCCCTTCGGCTCACGGATGACGAAGTACGCGCCCGCCGCCGCGACGATCGCGAACGGGATGTTGACGAAGAACGTCCAGCGCCAGTCCAGGTACTCGGTCAGCACACCGCCGAGGATCAGGCCCACGGCGCCACCGCCACCGGCGATCGCACCGTAGATGCCGAACGCCTTCGCCCGCTCCTTCGCGTCCGTGAACATCACGGCCAGGAGGGAGAGCGCGGCCGGCGCCAGCAGCGCACCGAACGCACCCTGCAGCGCGCGGGCGCCGAGCATCATCGCCTCGCCGGTGGCCGCGCCGCCGAGGGCGGAGGCTCCGGCGAAGCCGATCAGGCCGGTGACAAAGGTGCGCTTGCGGCCCCACAGGTCGGCGACCCGGCCGCCGAACAGGAGCAGACCGCCGAAGGCCAGGGCGTACGCCGTGATGACCCACTGGCGGTTGCCGTCCGATATGCCCAGGTCCTGCTGGGCGGACGGGAGGGCGATGTTCACGATGGTCGCGTCGAGCACGACCATCAGCTGGGCGAGCGCGATGAAGACGAGCGCTTTCCAGCGGTTGGAATCGGGGGCGTCGGGCGTGTCGGGAGCGCCGGGCGTGCCGGCGGTATCAGGGACGCTTCGGGCTGTTTCAGACATGGGGGTACCCACCTCGGGACTTCAGAACTTCGGGACTTCGTAAGAGAAAAAGACAGACGGAAGGCGGCGGCTCGTCGCCGTTGACGGCCGTGAAGTTTGGTACGAGTTACGAGCTACGAGTCGCGACTCTCGCCGTGCGCCGAACTCAGCGGCGGACGCGCTGCGGGATCAGGTACGGGTCAGCTACGGGGTCAGCTGTGGCATCGGCTGCGATTCAGGTCCGGCGCAGAACCTCCATGGTTATGGCCGTACCCGGCAGTTCGGAGCGGGCCGGAGTCCGCAGGCCGTCCAGGTACAGCTGAAGGTGCCGGTGGACGAAACGGTCCATGCCCAGGCACGCCATCCCCGCAGGCGGACGACTGAGCTGGGCCACGACGATCATCAGGTCGCCGACACCCACGTCGGAGCGGAGCTGTCCGGCCGTACGGGCGCGCTCCATGAGCTCCTCGACCAGTTCCTCCATCCGCGCCCGTGCCGCCTCCAGATCGGGGTGGTGCTTGTCGAAGGTGCTGGAGATTATCGGGCAGAGCGCGCTGACCCGCTCGTCGGCGGAGGCGTGCACGAAGCGCGACAGCGCCTCGAACGCGTCACCGGTCTCGGTGAGCGCGGCCTTCGCCGCCTGAGACGTACGGTCCATGACCGAGCAGACGACCTCCCGCACCAGCGCGTCACGGTCCGGGAAGTTGCGGTACACCGTGGCGTTGCCGACGCCGGCCCGGCGGGCGATCTCGTCGAGCGGCACATCGGGGCCGAACTCGACGAACATCTCGCGGGCGGCGGTGACGATGCGCTCCCGGTTGCGCAGGGCGTCGGCCCGCAGGCGGGGCGTCTTGCGCTGCACGAGGGGTGCGGTCTCCACGGCGTACTCCCTACTACGTCATCACTGCGTAATCGCTGCTACGTCATCGGCTTCGCTCGCCGCACGAATGGATCAATGGCTTCGCTGGAGGCGATCCGGGGATTGCGTCCCCGCTTCGCTCGGACACATGGCTAAACGGGGAAACGATCCCCGGTTATTTCCCTCTCCCGGATCTCTTTTGAGTGACCCGCGTCACACCTCCGGGTCGAAGAAACCCACGATCGGCCTCTCCAGCGCGCGCCCGCGCTTCCCCCGTCACAGGGTGATCGAAACAGGGTGCAGCCTCACACCGGGTGACCGGCGGCTGCCGTGGAGCGAAGGGCCCATGCATGCAGCAGCCGTCCAGTCGCCGCCGCATACGCCCGCGCCGTCTCGCCGCGCTGGCCTCGGTCACCGTCCTCACCCTCACGGTCAGCACCTCCGCCGGCACCGGACACCTGACGGCGTACCCGACGACGTACCCGACGACGAACCCGACGACGGCAGCGGGCACCACCGCACTGGGCCGCTCGCCGGCGCTCAGCTCCTGCATGATCAGCGGCTCGCCCGGGGTGCAGATGTCGGAGGGCATACCGACCCCGCCCGGCTACGCCTCCTCCACCGGCACGGTCCGCGCCCTCAACCTGATGATCGACTTCTCCGACGCCCCTGGTCAGGGCACGGCCCTCGAACGCCTCGCGGAGTTCGTCCCGCAGACCCGCGACTGGTTCACGACCAGCTCGTACGGCCTTCTCGACTACCACCCCGAGGCCCCCATCGGCACCTGGCTGCGCATGCCCAAGCCGTTCCGGTCGTACGGCATAGAACGCGGCGCCCCCTTCGACCCCGGCTACCGCGAGCTGGTCGAGGACATCGTGGCCGCGGCCGACCCGACGGTCGACTTCAGCACGTACGACCTGCTGAACGTCCTCGTCACCCCGAACGCGGGCCCCTCCGCCCTGGACACCGTCCTGTCGGTGACCTTCGCCGGCAACAGGGAGGCCCCGGTCGCCGACGGCGTGCCGGTCGCCAACACGTCCTTCGTCTACAGCCGCCAGGACGACGGCTCCGGCTCGTACTCCGAGACCGGCTACCGCGTACTCCCCCACGAGAACGGCCATGTCTTCGGCCTGCCCGACCTGTACACCCACGAGGGCGGGGGCGCCGTCGGGCACTGGGACATCATGAGCGAGGACTGGGGCGTCGACAACGACTTCCTCGCCTGGCACAAATGGAAGCTCGGCTGGCTCGACGAGACCCAGGTCCACTGCGCGACCCTGCGCGGCACCACCGAGTACACCCTCACCCCGCTCGCCGAAACCGGCGGCGCCAAGCTGGTCTTCGTCCCCCTCAACCGGCGCACGGGGTACGCCGTCGAGCTGCGCACCCGCGCCGGCAACGACGTGGCCGTGTGCCGCCCCGGCATCCTCATCTACAAGGTCGACGCGACCGTCGACACCGGCAACGGCCCCATCAAGGTCTACGACTCCCAGCGCGACAGCGGCGGCTGCACCCGCAGCCCGAACGTCCACGCCGAGCTCTCCGACGCGACCTTCATTCCCGGCGAGTCCTTCAAGGACCCGAGGACGGGGATCACGATCACGGTGGCGGGCGCGGACCCGGCCGGGCACTACCGGGTCCATGTGACGAGGCGGTGAGAGCCGGGGCAGCCGCGTACGACCTGGGATTACGGTGACACCATGCGCCCGAGTGCCACCGCCGCCGACCCCTCCGATCCCGCCGAGGCCGTCGCCCCCCTCATGCGCGGGATCGCCGTTCTGCGACAGCTCACCGAGGCGGGCGGAACGGCGAGTCTCAGCGGCCTGGAGAAGGCCACGGGCCTGGCGCGGTCCACGGTCGACCGGATCACGGCGACCCTGGCGCGCATGGGTTACGTACGGCTGGACGGGCGGGACGCGGTCCTGGCCCCCCGCCTGATGGAGCTGGGCAACGCGTACCTGGCCGCTCTGCGGCTGCCCGCGCTGCTGAACCCGTACGCGGACGCCCTCGCCGACGAGCTGGACGAGTCGGTGTCCCTGGCGGTCGGCGACCGCGACGGCATCCGCTTCATCCACCAGGCGACCCGCCGGCGTGCCATGTCGCTGAGCTTCCGCATCGGCGACCTCCTCCCCGCCGAACGCACCGCGCCGGGCTCGCTGTTCGCCGCCGAGTGGGGCGAGGAGGAGTGGTCGGCCTGGCGTACGCGGTGGGCCGCCGATCCGGAGGGGCACGGGTTCCCCGCGGTACCGCCGAGGGCCGGGGCGTACGACGACTTCGAGGCGCGCGTGGCTCAGGCGGCTGCCCAAGGGTGGGCGCTGGACGACCAGTTGATCGAGCCGGGGCTGGTGGCGGTGTCCGTGCCCGTGCGCGAGCCGGGGCCTTCCGGCCGTATCGCGTGCGTCGCGAGCGTGGTGAGCCATACGAGCCGGCACACGGCGAACTCGGGCTCGGGCTCGGCCGCGGGCTCGGGCTCGGGCTCGGCCGCGGGCTCGGGCTCGGGCTCGGGCTCGGGCTCGGGCTCGCTGCGGTCGGTACTGCTGCCGCGGCTGCGGGAGACCGTGGCGGTGATGGAGGCGCGGCTGCGCGACGCTCCCCCCGCCCGGCCCGAGGCGCCGTCGGGGCTGGCGACCTGGACCGGGGCCTCCAAACAGGAACTGGGCCGGGAGTTCGTCGAGTCCCTGGCGCGCGGCCTGACCGTCATCACGTCGTTCGGTGAGGGGCGGGCGGAGCTGTCCTTGACGGAGGTCGCACAGGCCACGGGGCTCGCCCGGGCCACGGCCCGGCGCGCGCTGATCACTCTGGAGCACCTCGGGTACGTGACCTCCCACGACCGCGCCTTTCGGCTCACGCCACGGGTGCTCGGGCTCGGCTTCCCGCCCCTGTCCACGCTCTCACTCCCCCAGATCGCCGCCCCCCACCTGGCCGAACTGTCGTCCTCGGTGCACGAATCGACCTCCCTCGCCGTCCTCGTGGGCGACGAGGTCCAGTACACCGCCCGCGTCGCCAGCGGCCGCATCCTGAGCGCCAACGTGGCCGTCGGGACGAGGCTGCCCGCCTCCGCGACATCCCTGGGGCGCGTGATGCTCGCCGACGTGGAGGGGCTACGGCTGCCGGAGCTGGAGCGCGTGCGCGAGCAGGGCTACGCACTCGTCGACGGGGAGCTGGAGCAGGGCCTGCGCTCCATCGCCGTCCCGGTACGGGAACGGGGCGGGCGCGTCGTGGCCGCCGTGAACGTCGCCATGCACAGCGGCCGGCGCACGGCGGAGGAGTGCGTGCGGGAGGTTCTGCCGGAGTTGCGGGGGGCTGCTGGGCGGATCGAGGCGGAGTTGGGGGTGGCGGGGAGGTTCAGGGGGGTGGCCGGGGGTGAGGGGGCCGGGGGTGAGGGGGCCTGGGGTGAGGGGGCCTGGGGTTGAAGGGCAGGGGGATCGAGGGGAGCCGGGGGATCGAGGGGAGCCGAGGGAGGCGGGGACACCTGCGCCCCGCCACGACAGGTACGCGGCCCACACGGTGATGTGCGGGCCGCGACGAACATACAGTGCACCGTGGCCGACGCCGACCGCTACGACGCCGAGGCCGGCGAACGCCGCTGGGCGGCCCTGCCGAACCTTTCGGCCGCCGCCCTAGGATCCGGGCTTCACACGGCCGGGTTCATCGCCTGCTGCCAGTCCTGGTTGGTGATCTTCGAGCGCAGGTATTCCAGGGACTGCTCGACGAGGTGCCGGGCGCGGCGCGCGTCGACGCCGATGAGGGTGCCGCGGTGCTTGAGGACCCGCCTGTTGACCAGCACTGTGTCCACATCGGCGCGTTCGGCCTGGAAGACGACGTGCCCGGCCGGGTTGTTGGTGGGCGTCATCGTCGGCGTGTCGGAGCGCAGCAGGACGAGGTCCGCCCGCTTGCCCGGGGCGATCGAGCCGATGAGACGGTCCAGGCCGAGTGCCCGTGCGCCGCCGATGGTGGCGTACTCGAGCACGTCCTGAGCGCGCAGCGCGTTGCTGGTCAGTGACTTGCCGGCTTCGTGGGCGCGCAGGTGGGCAAGTCCCCGGTCGGCGTTGAGGGTGGCGCGCATGGCGGAGAAGACGTCGCTGCTCCACCACACCACGGTGTCCTGGGACAGCGAGACCGGGATGCCGTACTGGCGGGCCTTCGCGGTGGGCGGGTAGCCCTGCCCGGCGTTGAGCTCGCTCTCCGCCGAGAGGGACAACTGGGCGCCGCTGTCGGCGATGCGCCGGTAGGCGTCGTCGCTCAGCGAGGCGGCGT
Source organism: Streptomyces sp. NPDC002845 (assembly GCF_053591955.1). Classification (NCBI taxonomy): domain Bacteria; kingdom Bacillati; phylum Actinomycetota; class Actinomycetes; order Kitasatosporales; family Streptomycetaceae; genus Streptomyces; species Streptomyces sp. NPDC002845. The sequence goes on from NZ_JBSFUU010000045.1 coordinate 65,161, forward strand.
GGACCAGGGTGGTCGACGGTGACAGAGCGCCGTTCTCTTCCAGGAAGCGGATGTTGTCGTCGCCGACCATCCCGAACACGCCTGCGTGGGTGCTGAGCGGCAGGTCGAGGTCGCGGGTGTGCTTCAGGGCCCGACGGGAGTCGTCGGTGTTGACGTAGATGTCGAACGCCGCCTGCATGGTGACGAGCTGGTCGGTGCCGGCGAACCGCTCCTTGAGCATCTTGTCGATGCGCCCGTCGTAGACCCACTTCAGGTCGGCGGCGAAGGCGTTGCTGTAGCCGAACCGGGCGCGTCCCGGTACGGCGAACAGCGCGTCCACGGCGGCGTCGGCGTGGTCGGGGGTGCGCAGGCCGTGCGACCAGTCCATCACGGTGGTCACCCCGTCGTTGACGGCCTCGACCATGCTCAGATGGTTGGCCGCGTAGATGTCCTCCGGGCGGAACAGCGGCCCCCACTTCGTCAGCATCCATTCCACGTACTGGGCCAGGGTCCAGTCCGCGCCCACGCCCCGCATCGCGGCCTGCCACATGTGCTGGTGGGTGTTGACGAAGCCGGGCAGCAGCAGGGCTCCGGCGGCGTCGATGACGGTGGCGTCCGCGGGCGCGGACAGCCGTTGGCCGACCGCCTCGATGTCCGTGCCGCGGACCAGGACGTCGGTGTCGGGCAGTACCCCGCGGCGGGGGTCCATGGTGACCACGGTCGCCCGGCGGAAGAGGACGGGCCGGCCGGGTGCGAACGTCACCGGCGCGGCCGCCGGTGCCGGGGATGCCGTCGCGGTCGGGGAGGCCGCCCCCAGGCCGACGCCCACGCCTACGGCCGTGGCGCCGGCAGCACCGGCGAGTACCCGTCGGCGGCCGAACGTCCGCGCCCTGTGACCAGCCGGTTCCGGGGACGTTGATCTGGCCGACGACTCGGGCTGGGTCATGTCTGTGTTCTTGTTCATCATGTTCGCTGTCTCTTGTCTCTGGTCCTTCTGGTGATCTGGGTTGTTCTCGGTCCGTGTCGCAGACGTCCGGTCATCGGTCGTAGGCGAGGCGGGCCTGGCGGGGCACCGGGCCGAAGGCGCCGGCGTGGAAGTCGGTGAACGCCTTGGTGATCTCCACCTTGGTGTTCATCACGAACGGGCCGCCGACGGCGACGGGTTCGCGCAGTGGAGTGCCGCTGTAGACCATGACGCGGGCGGGCTGTTCGGGATCGACGGCCGCCAGGTGCAGCGAGGTGGCCGCCGGAGCACCGCCGTCATCCCCGCTCCTCCTAGTGACGGGGTCGGACCAGCCGGTCTGCCCCGCGTGCAGTTCCCGGCCGCCGATCAGCAGGCGCCCGTTCATGACGTGGGCGAACAGCCGGTGTTCGGCGGGGACTTGCAGGTCGTAGAAGGCATCGGGGTCGAGCGTGGCGACGACGCCCTGCACCGGGTGACGGGTGTCGGTCGCGCCGGTGACGCCGCCGACGGTGCCGGCGTGGACGTCGATCGTCACACCCGGCGCGTGCACGCGTGGCATGGCGGCCTTGGTCAGGTCCTGGTAGCGCGCCGGCGTCAGCTTCTGCTCGGCGGGCAGATTGAGCCACATCTGCAGCACGTGCGCGTGCTCGTCGCGGTAGGCGAGCTCACGGTGGATGATGCCGCGCCCGGCGGTCATCCACTGCACCTCACCTGCCTGCAGCGCCCCGGCGTGGCCGAGGTTGTCGCCGTGTTCCAGGACGCCGTCCACGACGGTGGTGACGGTCTCCAGGCCGCGGTGGGGGTGCCACTCGAAGCCGGGGGTGGAGAACCAGTCCTCGACCAGGGCGAGGAAGGGGTCGGTCAGGGCCGGGGCGGTCGGCACGAAGACGAGTGCCTTGTCGTCGACCTGCGCGTCGGGGCCCAGCTGCTGCTTGGTGGTGATGCGGGTCAGCGTGCGCTCACCCGTCAACTGTGCGGTCATGGTTGCTCCGTGATGCCCGGCTCCCGAAAGGAGACGGGGTGATGAAGGGAGGATGGACAGGGTTCAGGCGACGCGCAGTGCGATCTTGCCGCGCGTGTGGCGGGTCACGAGGGCTTGGAGCGCCGTGGCCGCGTCCGCCAGCGCGTAGGTCCGTCCGACGGGAATCCTGATCGTGCCGTCGGCGAGATGCCGCGCCACGCGCCCGAGGATCTCGGGGCACGGCCCGTGCACGACGTTGGTGCGGCCTGGGCCATAACCTGCGGCGTAGGTCGGCGAGGCGATACGGCCGCCGCCCTTGACGACTCCCGCGAACGGCGTGATCTCGTACGCGGTCACGGCGTCGACGAGCGCGTCCACCCCGCCGGGGTGCTTCCTGCGTACGGCGGCGACGAGGTCACCCCCGCGCGGGAGCACGTCGCTCGCACCCAGGGCGCGCAGGTACTCCTCGTCCTCGGGCAGTCCCGGCGCCAGGACGGTCGCACCGGCCGCCCGGGCGAGTTGTACGGCGATGCCGCCGACCCCGCCGGTCGCACCCACGACAAGGACGGTGTCGCCGGGTGCCAGGTCCAGCGCGTCGACCGTCATGAGCGCCGTACTGGCCGTCAGCGCGGCCGCACCGGCGGTCGCGCTGTCGATGTGGGCGGGCTTGCGGGTCAGCGTGTGCCCGCCGGTCACGACGAGCTCGGCCCAGGCCCCGTCGCCAACGGTCTCCGCCATGGGTACGGCCCCGAAGACCTCGTCGCCGACCTCCACCTCGCTGATGCCTTCACCGACGGCCTCGACGATCCCGGCGAAGTCCCGGCCCAGTGTGATCGGCAGCTCGTGCGGGGCCACGTCCTTGAGGGCACCGTAGGCGATGTCCACGTCCAGCCAGTTCACTGACGACGCCTGGACGCGGACCAGTACCTGCCAGGGCCCCGTGGCCGGCTCCGGAACGTCCTCGCGCAGGACGGGCGGATTGCCGAACGCGGTGACGGTGACGGCCTTCATGGTTGCTCCTCGCGTACAGGATCCGCCGAGCGGACCCGGCGATCGTTGCATGACACATCACCGAACTTACGTGACGCATCATGCATTCCGCTAGGCTGGCCCCATGACCATCTGGCTGACGACCGAGGAACAGCAGGCCTGGCGCGGACTGATCCACCTGACCGACCAGCTGCGGACCGTACTGGGCCGGCAACTGCAGGACGAGCACGCCATCTCCCTGGCCGACTACGAGGTACTCGGCCGCCTCCACGACGCCCCCGGCCGGCGGCTGCGCGCCCGCGACCTCGGCGCCTCCCTCGGCTGGGAACAGAGCCGCCTGTCCCACCAGCTCACCCGGATGCAGCGCCGGGGACTCGTCGAGCGCGAGGAGTGCGAGAGCGACCGCCGCGGAGCCACCTTCCACCTCACCCCCACCGGCCGGGCCGCCATCGAACAGGCCGCCCCGGGACACGTCGACGCCGTGCGCACCCTGGTCTTCGACGCCCTCTCCCCCCAGCAGGTGGCCCAACTCGCCGACCTGACCGGGCACCTCATGGACCACCTGGCGGACACTCGCCGCGCGGGCGGCACGGCCACCACCGACGCCCGGCGAAGGGCGGCGCAGCCGTGACCATCGCCGGGCGCATCACGGCGATGCCGCGCGTCGGCGCGAGCGGTCCGCCCGGGTTCCCCGTACCATCACCTGCCGAATCCGCGAGGTCGGCATCACAAGCCGACACCCTGTTCAGCACGGTGTACGACACCCTCGGCCCACCCGCGACCCAGCGCGTCCGGTCCATCCTGGCTCGCCGCGACGCCGACACGGCCGCCCTCGCCGCCCACCACACGTCGACGATCGCCGGCAGCACCGCCGGGTATCGCTGACTGCCCGCCGTCGAGCAGGCCCTCATCGGCGAGCGCCCCTCGGACCGGCTCTGGGCCGAGGCCGCCGCACACGCGGCCGACGGGGCCCGCCCCCTCACGCACAACGGCTTCAAGACCGAGCTGCTCAAACGCACCGTCGTACGCCAGCTGCGCACCATCGGAGGCACCACATGAGCCAGCCACAGGCAGCCGTCGGCGCGGCGGTCCCCCGAGTCGACGCCCGGCTGAGGGTCACCGGGCAGGCGAAGTACGCCGCCGACAACAACCCCGGCGGGGTCGTGCACGCGGTCATCGTCGACAGCAGCGTCGGCCGCGGCCGCATCACCGGCATCGACACCCGCGCCGCCGAAGCCGAGAAGGGCGTGCTGAAGGTGATCAGCCACTTCAACGCGCCCGAACTCCCTCCCGTTGAAGGGGAATTCCCGCCGGGCGAGCCGCTGCGTGCCTTCCAGGACGACCGCATCCGGTTCTTCGGACAGCCCGTCGCGGTCGTGGTGGCGGCCACACTGGAGGCCGCCCAGCACACCGCGAGCCTGGTGAAGGTCTCCTACGACGCCCGGCATCCCTCCACCGATCTGGCCGCCGCCGACCCCGCCGACGAGCCCGAGACCTATGCGCGCGGCGACGCCGACGAAGCCCTGGACTCGGCCGCCGTCCGGCTGGAGATGACGTACCGGACGGCCCGCAACCACCACAACGCCATGGAACCGGCCGGCATCGTCGCCCGCTGGGACGGCGACAAGCTCACCCTCTGGGAGAAGAGCCAAGCGGCGCAGTTCGCCGCTTTCGGCATGTCCGGCGCGCTCGGCATGCCACCGGACGACATCCACGTCATCTCTCCGTTCCTCGGCGGGGCCTTCGGCAACGCCTTCCGCACCTGGGTGCACTCCGTCATCGCCGCCATGGCCGCGCGCGAGGTGGAGCGCCCCGTCAAACTCGCCCTCACCCGCAGGCAGTTGTACTTCGGCGTGGGATACCGGCCCGCGTACGAGTACGAACTGAGCCTGGGCAGCAACCGCCGGGGGCATCTCACGGCGTCGGCGCACGGCGTGCGCGCCGAGACCTCCACCTACGAGACACACATCGAAGACGTGCTGGTCCCCGGCCGGATGCTCTACAGCACCCCCAACGTCCGCCAGGCGTACCGGCACGTACCGCTGGCACTGAACCACGACCGCACGCCGGGTCCTGTCGCCGCGAGCCGGCTCGCGGTGATGGTCTGCGGGGCACGCGGTCCGTGCCGCGGGCCCGGGAGATTCGGTGGCCGGTTATCCGGTGTGCGGCAGCCGGGTGGCGGGGATGACGCCGAGCCGGCCGGCCTGGTAGTCCTCGAAGGCCTGGATCAGTTCGTCGCGGGTGTTCATGACGAACGGGCCGTAGTGGGCGACCGGTTCACGAATCGGCTGCCCGCCCATGACATACAGCTCCAGCTTCGGGGTGTGTGAAGCCTGCCGCGGCGCGGCGGCGAGGCGCAGGCCGTCCCCGGGCCCGTGCACGGCGAGTTGACCGACCTGGATCGGCCTGTTCTCGGCGCCGATGGTGCCGGCGCCGGCCAGGGCGTAGACCAGCGCGTTGTATCCGGGGTGCCAGGGCAGGCCGACCTGGGCGCCAGGCTCGACTGTGATGTGCGCCAGCGTGATCGGCGTGTGCGTGACCCCCGGTCCGGCGTACCCGGCGATGTCGCCGGCGATGACCCGGATCAGCGCGCCGCCGTCCGGTGTGGTCAGCAGCGCCGCCTGGCTGCCGCGGATGTCCTGATATCGGGGCGGGACCAGCTTCTTCGCCCGGGGCAGGTTGACCCACAGCTGGGTGCCGTGGATCACGCCCCCGCTCATCACCAGGCTCTCCGGCGGCGTCTCGATGTGCAGGATGCCCGCCCCGGCGGTCATCCACTGGGTGTCGCCGTCGGCGATCCGCCCACTGCCACCGTTGGAGTCCTGGTGGTCCACGATGCCGTCGATGACGTACGTGACGGTCTCGAAGCCGCGGTGCGGATGCCACGGGGTCCCCTTGGGCTCACCGGGGCCCAGGTCCACTTCGCCGAGATGATCGAAGTGGACGAATGGATCCAGTTCAGACAGGGGCACATCGGCGAACCCGCGGCGTACCGGGAAGCCCTCACCCTCGTAGCCGCGCGGTGCGGTGACCAACCAGCGCACCTCACGGACCCGGGTCCTGGCAGGGGCGAGCGTGGGCAGGCGGGGCAGGACGAGGACGTCCTCGACGGTGATGGCGGGCATGGCGCTCCTCCCTGTACAGACGCTGCCGGCGATCAGGTGAAGGAGTGCGGGCCGAAGCGGCCCCACGCCACCGCACCGGCCAGCACGATCAGCACAAGGTTCGTCACGATCGCGCTGGACTCCTTGCGCCTGGCGTGGGTTATCGCCGCCCCGACCATCAGCAGCACGAGGCCGACGGCGGCCAGCGGCACCAGGACGGGGATGATGTCCAGCGCGGCGGGCAGGATCAACCCGACCGCGGCCAGCGCCTCCAGGGCGCCGATCAGCTTGAGCATGCCCGGAGAGAAGTCCTCGGCCCACGCCATGTTCGGCGAGGCGACGAGCTTCTCCTTCGGCTGGGCCAGCTTCGCGCCGCCGGCGGCCAGGAAGAGCGCGGCGAGCAGGCCGGCCAGAATCCACAAAACGATGTTCATGAGTTACCAATCAGGGGGTCAGACAGGGCCCCGACGTTCTCGTGATGCGTCCCGATGTGCTCCGGTGGTGCGACCTCGGCTCCAACAGCCGTGGTCAGCGACGGGGTCGGGTCAGCGGCAGCCGTCACGACGGGACGAAGGCGGCGTTTTGCGAGAACGCCGGGGGCCCTGGGAATCAGATGCGTGGAATGAGGTCCGCCGGGTCGCCCGTCAGGCGCTGGCGAAGGCGTGCTTGTGTGCGTTCAGCCACTGCTGGAACGTCTGCAGTTGCGGGTTCAGGTCGCGGACGACGTCGAGGTCGCGGACCGCGTTGAACTGCGGCACTTCCGCGTAGAACTGGAACATGTTGCCCGTCTCGGCCGCGGCGGGGAACGGCTGCGCCCGTACCGCGTCGAAGGGCACCGGCACGTACGCCACTTCTTCACCCAGGGCCGCGCTGAGCTCCTCGGCCATCTGCTTGCCGGTCAGGTGCTCGCCGGCGATGGGCACGGTGCGGCCCACGAGGTCACCGCCGCGGCGGAAGATGCCGTAGGCGGTCTTGCCGATGTCTTCGGCGGCGATGCCGGCGAGCGGACTGTCGGCCATCGGCATGGCCAGCACGAGCCGGCCGTCGTCTCCCCGTTGCGGCGCCATCGGGCCGAGCAGGTTCTCCCAGTAGAAAGTGGTCTGCAGGAAGGTGCTCGGCACCCCGGCATCGGTGAAGAACTGGTTGGCCTCGGCCTTGGCATCGAAGTGCGGCACCTTGTAGCTACCCATCAGCGTCGGCATGCGCTCGTCGTCGAGCGGGATGTAGTCGCGGGTGTCCTCCAGCGTCGACCAGATCACATGGGCCACGCCCGCGGCCTTGGCGGCCCGGGCCATGGTTGCCGCCTCCTGCTTCTCCCGCTCGGGCGACATGTCCTCCCAGAAGTTGGTCACCAGGTATGCCCCATGCGCCCCGTCGAACGCCTCCGTCAGGCTCCGCTCGTCGCTGATGTCGGCCTTCACCACCTCGGCGCCCAGGGCCGTGAGCTCGCGTGCGGTGTCCGAGTCGGGACGGCGGGTCAGCGCACGTACCGCGAACCCACCACCAGCGTCGGCCAGGATCGCCCTGGCCAGCCCGCCACCTTGGGCGCCGGTCGCGCCGACCACCGCGATCACCTTCTTCTCCGCCACGGCCTTCTCCTTCTTGTTGGGTCAGGGGCGACACACCCTGCTACATGGCATGTCATCTACCTCCACGCCCGAAAATACATGACGCGTCAGATGATGTGTCATGTACGTTAGGCGCAGGTGTATGACATGTCAAGCGCCCCGGTAAACTCGTTACGTATGAACGACACACCCGCGTGGCTGAGCCCCGCCGAGCAGCACGCCTGGCGTGCCTTCATCCGCCTGCACCAGAAGCTCTGGGCCACGCTGGAGCGTGACCTGAAGGCGCACAAACTGTCCGGCGCCGACTTCCAGATCCTCGTCGCCCTCACCGACACCCCCGACGGTCGGCAACGATTCCAGGACCTCGCCAACACCATCGAGTGGGAACAGAGCCGCCTGTCCCACCAGATCGCCAGGATGATCAAACGCGGCCTGGTGGCCAGAGAGGAATGCGCCGAGGACGGACGCGGTGCCTTCGTCGCCATCACACCGGCCGGCCGCAAAACCATCGAGGCCGCCGCACCCCACCATGTAGCCACGGTCCGCCGCCTGGTCATCGACGCCCTCAGCCCGGACGAACTCGCCACCTTCGCACGGCTCTCCAACCACATCCTCGAACAACTGGACAACGAGCCACCGTGACCCTCACCGCGGTCCTCGCACTGGTGACACCGCCGACTACTGACTTCGCTCGTCTCAGAGGACCCATGAGACAGCCAGAAATACTTGCCCTGACGCAGCTGCTCCCAGTCGACCTCGGGGTGCGCGTCGACCACCGCGTCGACCGACGCCGTGGTGAAGATCGGCACGTCGACCGCCCCGGCCCGGGAGGTGCCGTACCTCACCTCTCGCCACTCCGTGGGCTTGATCCATCCCAGGGTCCGCATGTGGTCGAAGCCGCCTCGCCCCGAGACGCTCGGCGGCCTGGTCGGGACCGAGCGGGGTGGCGGCGGCGACCAGGTCGGCCAGGTCCTCGCACCGGCCCGCGGCATCGACCTGTTTGGGGTTGAGGAGCGAGCCGTCCGGGTTGCCGCTGAGCTCGGTCAGCAGGCCTCGCACGATGAGCCGGCGGACCACGAACGCGGTCACGTTCGCCCGCTCATCGAGCCGTTCGGGGGGCAGGTTGCGCATGGTCCAGTGGGGGCGCCGCCGTCGAAGAAGCCGAGCACGGCGGCGTTGACGTCCGAGGTGAACATCGCCCGGCACCGCTCCCACTGCGGGGTCCCCATCAGCACGTCAGCCGGCCAGGTCACCCCGTGGCACCCTCCAAGTCGGCGCTGATGAGGATCTTCACGCTGCCTCAGGTTACGCGCCGGCCAGGGAACCTCCTACGAGACAGACGGGCGCCCGAACTCCTTGACACGTCATTCACTTCTCAATATAAATGATGCATCATTCATTTGGTGTGAGGCCCGCCCGCGGCCATGAAGGTCGCGGTGCCTTCGTCAAGGAGAGCGTTGATGGACAAGAAGATCAGCCGTCGTGGAGTGATTGCGGCCACTGGCGCCGGTGCCGCAGCCGCGACGACCTCGATGGTCGCGCCTCAGGCCGCTGCAGCAGCGTCCCGTGGCCGCTCGAAGGAGCAACTGTTCACGTTCGACAACTCGGCGCTGGTGTTCATCGACTACCAGCCGGAAATGCTCGGCTGGGTCAAGTCCATCGACACCAAGGTGATGATGGTCAACGCGAGAGCGCTGGCCCGCCTCGCGGTCAAGATGGGGATGCCGGTCGTCCTGAGCACCATCGCGGTCGAGATGGGCATCAACCAGCCGACGCTCCCGGAACTGCGTGCGGAGATACCGGACGTCCCCGAGATCGACCGCACCACAATGAACTCCTGGGACGACCCGGCCTTCCGCCAGGCGATACGGAAAACCGGCCGCCGCAATTTCATCATGCTCGGCCTGTGGACCGAGATCTGCTTGGCCTACCCGGTGGCGGAGATGCAGGCCGCAGGTCTCAGGACCACGTTCCCCGCGGACGCGGTCGGCGGCGTCACCAAGGAGGCGCACGACCTGGCGGTCCAGCGCATGGTCCAGGCAGGCAGCGTACCCAACTCGACCTTCGCGCTGATCTCCGAGTCGGGCCTCGACTGGGCCTCTCCGCAGGGGCCGATCATGAGGGAGGTCGCCGGCTGGCAACTGGAGGAACTGGAGAAGCTCAACCAGGCCTGACCCTGGCCTCAGCGAACGCTCCGCTCCACATGGAGCGGAGCCGCCGCCTCGATCGCCGCCCGCACCTGCTCCGCGATCACCACGAAGGCGCCGCGGCACCAGACTTACTCACCGGGGGCCCGGGCCGCCCGGCCCGGGCCCCGGCCACCCGGTGAGTCGTCAGTCGGTCCGGCCCGCCACCAGCCGGCGTGACGGCGGTTGGACGCGCCGTCCGTCGGGGGCGTACTCCGTGGAACGGTGCATACATACACCGGCATCATGGTCTTCGCAGCCTTGTCCGCAGGCATGTCGGCAAGGCTTTCGTCCTGCGGCGAGCCCTGAGCGCGCCGACTGAGCACTGGGCAGTGCGCGGGTCGGCCACTGGCGAGAGAGGAGCCTGGCACGGCCGAGACCGGCATCGGACGGATGCCGCAACTGATGGGGCGAGGATCGGGGCGACCTCGAAGCCGCCGGCACAGCGCCGCAGGAGGCCCAGTGCACAACCTCATCGCCCGCGGCCACCCGTGCAGTGGCTCTCGGCGAACTCGCGGGTGCCGTACGAGGTCATGATGTGCACATGGGAGAACCCCCTCCGGCAAGGCTCAGGCACCACCCGGTCAATCAGCGGACTCCCGGGCCGGGTTGGTCCATGTCGACAGGTCCGGGGTTGCGGGACGGGGGCGTCGGATCTCCCCGACCAGTCCTCCACACCGGGCTCGGACGCGTCAGGGGCGAAGGGGACCCCTGCATCTCGCCGGAGCAGCGCAAGCGCGGCGGCCGCGGCGTGCCGGGTGGGGCGGGTCGGTGAACTCCGCCGCGAGACGCAACTCGACGGCTTCGGCCTCGTCCAGCGAGCGGGTCTCGCCGGTGACACGCGGCGGCAGATCGAGGTCCCGGGCCGGGTCGGTGTCCGTAAGACCGAGGCGGCGGGCGGTGGAGAAGCGCATCCGCAGCACGCTGCGGCGCAGATGCCTTGTGGACAGCGAGGCCGGGGCGACGTGCCCGTGGCGGGTGCGGCCGTGTGCGTCGACGAACTGACCGGCGATCGCCGGGGTGAGATCGGTGACCAGTGGCGCACCGCGGACGGTGGCGAAGGCCTCGAAGCGGTGCAGCAGCTGGCCGAACCGGCTCAGTGTCTGCTCGGACATCTCGCCGCGTGCGACGAGGTCCTGCCAGGCCCTGCGCCAAGGACTGCTCCCTTCCGACGCCCGCCGTGCCTGGAGCAGCCCCCAGCGCCACCAGCTCATCGCCAGCGACGGCACCGTCGCCAAGTCCCCGACCCTGTCCACCACTCCCTACAGCGTCGATGCGACCACCGGCGAGATCCGCCGCCACCGCGTCGACCCGGCCTCCTCCTGGCAGAAGGAAGGCGGAGCCGACCGCGCCAGCGACAACGTGCAGATCGCACCGCCGACACAAACAGACGACGACAAGGACAAGAAGGAGAACGAGGGCGAGGAAGCGATGGTCCTGGGCACCAAGTTCGTCGTCCGGCGGCGAAGCCGCCGTCGCCCTCGACCTGGCCTGCGCCATCCTCGACGCCGCCGACGGCTGCATGGCTCCTGATCGTGGGGGACGTGGGCGTAGTTGAGGAAGACGCGGCGGAAGTAGCCGCGGGGTCGGGTGGAGAAGGCGCCTTCCGCGGCATGCACCGCGACGTCATCGCCCGCCGCGGCCGCCTGCTGATCAACAAACGGCACAAGCGCGCCAAGCCCCGCTACGTCCGCACCGTCAGCTACGGCCGCTGCCACCACGAACTGTGGTCCCAAGGCGGCCGTGTCCACGAACGCGCCTTCCTCGACGACGGCACCAGCACCCTCATCCCCCCTGCCCGTCCGCAAACTCGAACGCCGCACCCGCACCCGCACCCGCACCCACCGCTGGTACCACCTGCTCACCATCCTCTGCCCCCGCGGCCCTCACGAACACCGCGAACCCGTCGGCGTCACCACCACCGCCGGGGAACACGACGACGGTCAGAGCGACGCCGAGACCGGCTTCCACCGTGCTGAGCACCTCCTGCAGATCCCCGAGGACACTGCCGTCCACCAACACCTCTACGGCGGCCGCGAAGACACCGAAGCCGACTTCTCCCAGTTCGACCGCTCCCTGTGGAACCGCCGCATGATCGCCTTCGGCGCAGAGTCCCAAAGCCTCGTCGTCCTCGGCTTCCTCCTCGCCCAGAACGCCACCAGCGCCGCCCGCTACAAAGAAGACCCCACCTACTCCGACGCGGACACCGAAGCCACAGACCTCCGCGACGCCGACGAGAAACCCGCCAATCATGAACCAGGCTGAGGCATCAGCCTCAGCCCCACCACCCCAGCCTGATCCGCTACCCTGTCAGGGATCGCCCTCAGCGGCGGTCCCCACCCTTGCCGCAGCGCGGGCAAATGCTCACTCAGAGTATTCAGCCACGTTTCACGCAAGACCCGGCCTTCGTGGGATGTGTGGGAAATTCCGTCGCCGCAGGTCAAGCCTGGTGGTGTGCGACGCCCCAAAACACGGCAAGCCCGAATCCCAAACGTCTTTGCGGCGTTTTCGCAGCTCACGACGTGTGCACAGGGTGCAGCGCAGGGCCCGAATTCAGTGCAACCTGTGCACGTCGACTGGGGCAGGCGGGCCCAGGTGTGCGGCACGCATCTGGCGCTGCCCGAGTGAACCTGTCACTCATGGGACGGCATCCAGATTGCTACTTAAATAGCGATGTGACAGCCTGGACACATGGCAACCTCCCACGCCCCGTCGGTCGCCGACCGCCGCGTCCTCCTGCTTCTCCTGGACAACCAGAAGCGCCTGATGTTGTGCGGTGGATGCTGCGGTGGCTGGACGGTCCCGCAGGCGCTGCTCGCTGCCGGCATCGATTTCGAGGACGGAGCCGCTCAGTATCTGGCTGAGCGATTTCACATCGAGAATCCTCGCTTCGGATCCCTCTATGGCGTTCACGAAACACGGGAGTCCGACTGCTGGGAACATGACCAGCGAACCGTTTCCCACGTTTTCATCGTGCGAATCAGCGCGAAAGAGTCGGACTCGTTTCAGGCGATGTCTCTGTCACACGCCCGGTGGGAAATCAGCGAGCTCAAAACTCGACACCGAGACATCTCCCCTGAAGGGGTGGCTCTTCTGGTCTCTGGATACGTGGAAGGCTGGCTTCCCGACGGCCCCATCTCGCTCTACTGATCTGGAGTCCCCGTGCCTCTGCACGCAATTGAGATCATCCTGACTCGGACCGTACGCGGAGTCGAACTCAAAGCTGCGCGACGGATCAGCGGTATGCCCATGGCGTCGTCGCACAACGGTAAAAGCATCGCCGTTCTCGTGTCGGCGCGGAACGAGAAGCTTGCCATCAGAAAGGTTTGGAGACGGCTTCAGGACTCGCTCCCCATTGACGTACTGTGCACTCTCTTCCCGGGACCGGACGGATTGCTACAGATGAGCATTCCCTTCGCGCCGGGAGTAAAGAGGCGAATCCGGGCATGGGCCAAAGCGTCCGGGAAGAGCACGGAGGAGTTCCTGAGTCAGGCGATCACAGACGCGTTGGCCCGTGATCGTTCCACGGAGACAGCTCGCCAGGGATGTGCGCTGAGCTTTCTGCTCCATAGCTGCTCTTGGCTGGATTCGCCTCTGAGTGACACGGACCGAATCCCCGTTTCAAGGCTGCCGGCGTCACTTGGAGTGCTTGTCCGAAGGATCTCCCATTCCGGAACTGTCGGCGGTCTCTGAACCTGGACCCCTTTGGGGTCGGTGACTTTTGACCCCGTGTGTGCAGTTGTTCACCCGGTTGCCGCGCTCGGTGTGCGGC
>NZ_JBSFUU010000046.1:0-77119 GCF_053591955.1 Streptomyces sp. NPDC002845
CCAGCCGCTGGGCGCACCGGCGATGACACACTCGTGGCGCCAGCGGCGTGTCGTCACCACCGACTCGACCAACACCATCGCTGACGGCGTCGCCGGCCGGCGTCCCATCCCGGCCGTCCTGGACGACCTCCTCCTGGTCGCCGACGACGCCGTCCTGGTCCAGGAGCCGTCGATCACCGCCGGTATGCGGATGCTCCTCGACCACGCCGGCCTCGTCGTCGAACCTTCGGCCGCGCTCGGCATCGCGGCGATCCTCGAAGACCGCGACCGCTTCGCCGGCCGACACGTTGTCACCATCGTGTGCGGCAGCAACGTCGACGTAGACGCCTACCACCGCTGGGTCGGCACAGCTCCCATCCACAGGTCTTGACAATTGCTCCACAGGGGTCGGCGGAAGTCCGGTCGCTGCACGAGGCGTTGGCTCTGCCTGAAAGGGGCGGCTGTGAAGATCGAGGCAGCAGCGGAGGCGGACATCAACGTCCTGTCGCGGATGCTGGGTGAGGTCGAGGCGTACTACGGAGGCGAGAACATTCCCGGCGACCCGGAGCAGATCCGGGCCGCCCTTCTCGGCCCGCGTCCTGTGGCCACTGTCTTGATCGCGCGTGACGATGACGGCGAGGCACTCGGATTCGCTTCCTACAGCCGACTGCGGCCCGCTGCGGGCGCTGACGTCTCCCCTCTACCTCAAGGAACTGTTCGTGAGGGAGCAGTACCGTCGGCGCGGAGTCGGCACCCAACTGTTGGACACCGTCCAGGCCGCCGCCGCGGCGGGCTGCTCGCGCCTGGAGTGGACTGCCGACGCAGACAACCCCGCTGCCCTTGCCTTCTACGCGACCCGGGGAGCTCAGCAGAACAGCGGCAAGATCATCTATCGGACGGAGGTGCCCGCCCAAGTGCCGCAGTGACGCGCCCCAGATTCCTATGAGGTGAGGTCCGCTGGGATACCGGCGCGTACGACGCCTGCTTCGATGCTGGCTGTCTCTCCGGTGGCGAGGGCCTGTAGCCCCACCAGGATCCGAAGTCGCGCCTTCGGCCACACCCGGTCGATGAGCTGCGAGGTCGGCATGACGCGCACGGTGGCGCGGGGGTCGCGATAGGCCAGCGCTGCGACGGCCTCGCGAGTCATCGGCGCGGCGGCTAGCACATGCGTGACGACCTTCCTGCGCCGCATCTGCACCCAGTCCACGGCAACGCGACGCAGCAGCGGCGGCCCGTCCGGGGCGCCGGACAGGACACGTTGGGCGGCTTGCTCCAGCGTCTGCCCGCCGTACACCCCGCCCACGGGCAGCATGAGTATGCCGCGCAGGTCGGCGACGGCGAGGCAATCGGCTCCGACCGGCACCAGAAGAGCAACGCCGACCACCGGCGGCCGCCAGTTCTCGCAGGCGGCGCGACTGCGTTGGGTGAGTATCGCGGCCGTGGCTGGCATCAGGCCGGGCGGCCTTGCGCTGCGGCCACGATCTCGTCGAGATGACGGGGCTGACTGGTGCTGGGGATGGGCGCAATGTGGGGGCCATGATCGAGGAGCCAGTGCAGTGGCGCGAGCGGCCCGTTCCCACGAGCCAAGTTGCCGGCGCCGAGCGGCCTGTACGCCACGTAGGGGATGTTGAGTTCCTGGCAGAGCTCCACGGCCGGGTCGTAGCTGTCGGTGGAGTTGAGGACGTTCTGCACCGCGGCGATAGCCAGGTCCTTGCCCACCCGGCGGATGTCCTCGGGCGTCACCTTCGACAAGCCGATGTGCCCGACCTTGCCCTCGTCTTGCAGAGACTGCATGACGGCGATCTGGTCGTCGAGCGAGACTTCGGGATCGATGCGGTGCAAGTAGCACAGCTCCAGCCGGTCGGCCTTCAGGCGGCGCAGGCTCGCCTCGACGCTTGACCGCAGGTAGAAGGGGCTGCCGAGGGGTACCCACTGACCCGGGGCGGGGCGCAGCAGGCCGACCTTCGTGGCGATCAGCACGTGTTCCGGGTACGGGTAGAGGGCCTCGCGGATCAGGTCCTCGACGGTGTGGGGGCCGTACGCGTCGGCGGTGTCGATGTGACTGATGCCGTGGGTGTGCACGGCCTGGCGGAGGACGCCGAGCGCGGTGTCGCGGTCCGTGGGGTCGCCCCAGGTGCCGGGGCCGGTCAGGCGCATGGTGCCGAAGCCGAGCCGGGACACGGTCTTTCCGGCGATGGTGATGGTGCCTGCGGGCGGTGCGGGCGTCATACGAGGGCCTCCTTCAGGCACAGCTGGACAGCGACGTCGACCGCGTGGGCCTGGCTGTCGGGGTCGCTGGTGACGCGCCTGTGGACAATGTCGTCCTCGTCCAGGAGGCGGTGCACGTGCTGGTCGACGAGGCGGCGGTAGCGGGCGTCGTAGTCGTGGCTGGTGTCGACGGGCATGTCCTCGTCGAGCACGGTCGCGAACAGCAGGTCGT
The DNA here is from genome assembly GCF_053591955.1 of Streptomyces sp. NPDC002845. Classification (NCBI taxonomy): domain Bacteria; kingdom Bacillati; phylum Actinomycetota; class Actinomycetes; order Kitasatosporales; family Streptomycetaceae; genus Streptomyces; species Streptomyces sp. NPDC002845. The sequence continues at coordinate 2,420 of NZ_JBSFUU010000046.1, forward strand.
ACTTGGGCAGCTGGGTGGAGGCGAGCACGCGCAGGCGTTCGCGTTCCAGGCGAGGCGGGGCTTCGTTCCGGTACTCCAGCGCGGCGTGGAAGTAGGCGATGGCGTCGTGGGCGGCCCGGTCGACGAGGACGACTTCAGCGCCTTGGGCGGCCGCGCCGATCGCGTCGGCGATGCCCTGCGTGATGATCCACTCGGTGGACTGCGCGGTGTGGTGCTGCATCTTCGGCAGGCCGGCTGCGGCGGCGCGCTTGGCGAGTCGGCCGGTGCGCGCCACGGTGACGCAGTGGCCGCGCAGCTCCATCTCTATGCGCTTGCAGAGCGTCGTCTTGCTGGTGGAGTGGGTGCCGAGCACGCCAATGCGGATGGGCTGGACGGGAGTCACCACAGGGTGGGGTCCTTGTCTGGTTCGGGGGCGCCGGGCAGGCCGGGCGGCACGGCCGCGGCGACCAGCTGGTCCCAGGTCTCACAGCGGGCGGCCATGGCGATGAGGAGCTGCGCCGTGGCGAAGGCGTCGAACGTGGCCCGGTGCCGCTGTGCGGGGGCCTCGCTCAGGTCGGGCTGCACGTGCTCGATGAGGGCGTCCAGGCTGTAGCGGCCCAGGCCCGGGAACGTGGCCCTGGCCAGGCGGAGGGTGTCCAACACCCCGGCGGGCTTCCATGTCGGCAGATGGGCTGTCATCACCCGGTAGTCGGTGTGCGCGTTGTGCGCGCAGATCCACGCCGTGCTGAGGAAGCCGTGCACCTCCTGCGCGATCTCCGCCCACGCGGGCTTGTTGGCCAGGTCTTGGTTGGACAGGCCGTGCACCTTCGTCGCGTAGGGCGTGATGGGGCGGTTCGGGCGGGTCAGCCACGCCCTCGCGGTGCTCTTGTCGGGACGGCCGTCCCGGATGGGCAGCGCGGCGACCTCGACGAGATCAGGCGGGTTGGTTCCGTTGCCTTCGACGTCGACGACGAGCAGCGCGGGCCAAGAGGCGAAGTTCATGGGGTGTGGGGTCCGTTCTCCGCCTCCCAGCCGATGGGGGCCCGGCCGTGCTGGCGGTAGAGGTGGGGCTTGGTGCGGTCGTGGCACTGGTAGCCGAACCCGTGCTGAAGGAAGTAGCGGGGCGGCTCATCCAGTCCCTCCACGACGATGGCACGGTCGTTGACCTCAACGTCGCCGACCGCCCCCAGGGCTCGTGCCTCGTGGGTGACCTCTTCCAGATCGGGTTTGGACCACGCCTGTGCGCACAGGGCGACCTGCGCGGGCGGGCAGATGTCGCACAACTCCCGCACCCCGTAGTGGCCGTTGTAGTCGGCCTCCCCGTGGGCGTAGGCGACCGCGCAGCTCGTCTTGCGGAACAGCGTCCCCCACGGTGCTCCTCGGGGGAGCTGCGCTGAGTCGAAGGCGTCCAGGATTCGCTGCTCCGACTGTTCCGGCATGATCTTCCGCCGGGCTGTGTCCTCGTAGGGCATCGGCAGGCCGAGCTCTTGGTAGTAGGCGGCGATCTCGTCCCGGAAGAACAGGCCTGTGAACACGGTGGCGTGGGCGTGCAGGGACAGTTCCCGGGCCCGCTCGATGTGCCCGGCGGAGTCGTTGAGGCCCGGCACGATCGGCCGCCAGTAAAGGACCACCCGGTAGCGCTCGGCGTGCTCGTAGAGCATGCACAAGCTGTTGGCGGCGATGGCGGAGTTCACCGGCTCGATGGCCGGGCTGTCTATGCCGGAGTGGGTGACGAGGATCGTCAGCCGCAGGTTCTTGAAGGAGTTGAGGACGGCGCAGTCCTCGGCGCTCACCCGCCACCGGGTGATGACCAGGACGTGGTTGGTCAGGCCCTGCTCGTCGAGCTGCCGCAGCACCGAGAAGACGTGCGGCTTGACCAACGGAAGCATCGGGTCGGTAGCACGGTTCAGGAGCTGGATCGGTGTCTTGTGGGGCCGGAAGTACGGGTGGTTGACGAGCTGGGCGACCGCGTCCTCGTCGCTCATCAGCCGCCTCGGGGTCTTCATGGCGAAGTTGTCGAACAGGTGACGGACGCAGTAGCCGCACTCCAGCGGACAACCGACGATGTGGTTCAGCGACAGGCCCGACTTGCGGTACTCGATCACCTCGGCGAGATCGGGCCTGAGTTCACTGATCTGCTCGGGGGTCAGGAGCGGCAGTAGGCGACGGCGAGCCATGGTGGGAGCAGTCACGGGATCCTCCAGGGGCTGGGGGTGGTCAGCGGTCGGCGTGCGTGGGCTGGAGCGGCACGCCGGACGGGGAGGTGAGCAGCAGACGGCGGGCGGCGCCGAACCAGGTACCGAAGTCGCGGCGGGCGGCGTCCGGGTCGTCCGAGGTGTGGACGAGGTTGTGCACGAGGCGCTTCTGCGCGAGGGCGGCTTCAAGGCTGTCGTTGCCGTAGTCACAGCGGATCGTGCCGGCGACCGCCCGGGGCGGGTCGAAGTGCCCGATGAGCTGGCGCAGTCGGGCGTGGATGCCCGGCTCGCCGTACGCGAGGGCGACCGTGACCGGCTTGCCCGCGTACGCGTCGTCCAGGCAAGCGGGGATGTCCCGGTCAGGGAACCAGTCGGCGTCTACGAGGAGGTCCCAGTAGTGCACGTGGGCCTGCCACGGCTGCACGGTGACGTCGATGCGGTTGGTGACGGTGACGCTGGCGGTGGCGATCCGCGTGAGTACGGCGTCCACCAGGCCGCGTTCCACCGCGTCCGGCTTGCACAGGATCACCGAGCACCGGTCGAAATCGGAGACGTGCAGGTGACGGCCGGGCCCGTACCAAGTGCCGTACTCCCGGCGTGCCCCGGGCGGATCGTCGCTGGTGTGCACGAGGTTGCGTACGAGGCGCCTCTCGGCCTGGGCAACGGCGAGGCTGTCGTCACCGAGGTCGCCGCGGATCGTGCCGGGCACCGCCCGGGTCGGATCGGTGTGGCCGATGAGTTGGCGCAGCCGGGCGTGCACACCGGGTTCGCCGTGCGCCAGGGCGACGGTGACCTTCTGGCCCGCGTACGCGGCGTCAATGTAGGAGGGCAGATCGCGCAGGCGGTGGCGGCCGGTGTCGGCGAGCATGTCCCGGTAGACGACGTGCGCTTGCCACGGCTGGGCGACCAGGTCCATGCGGTCCGAGACTGCGATGCCCGCGTCGGAGATCATCCCCAGGATTCGGTTGACCAGGCCGCGCGCCACGGCGTCCGGCTTGCACAGGATCACCGCCCAGCGATCGAAGTCGACGCCCTCCACCACGGCGCCGCTCTTCGGCTTCCCGGTCACTGGGCATCTCCGGCCGTAGCAGCTGTGCAGGCCGGCCACTTGCGTTCCATGAGCCAGCGCAGGCCCGGGTCGAGCGCGGCCAGGAGATCCGGGTCGACGGCCGTGGTCTGGTCGTGCTGAATCTGCCGGTACAGCTCGAACAGCATCACCACCTGCTGCCAGTACGGCTCAAGGCTCAGGCCCTGGATGTGTTCGGCGTTGTAGCGGATCTGGTTCGTGCGCAGTGCCTCTTCGTGCTCCAGGACGTGCGTGATGGTCGCCGCGGTGGTGCTCTCCGGCATCGCGGGGAACAGGAACGTCGTCGGGGCCGGGCGCCGGCTGGCCTCATCAAGGACTCGGCGGACACGGTCCGCGTTGCAGTCGTTGACGTGTGCCGAGCCGATGAAGTGCGTATACGTGCCGAGTTTCAGGCCGAGCTGGATGGCCGCGTACTCCTGGATCATCGTGAACGAGAACACGTCGGACAGAAGACCACAGTCGAGATCGTTCGCCCGCATGTTGCACACCATGTGCAGCCGCCCGCCGCGTGGCAGCAGATGAAGGCCGGCCAGGCACGCCACGTCCGGATTGGCGCGGTCGGCCAGCTCCTTCGCCGAGAACACGGGCAGGTAGCCGCGCTTGCTGTCGGTCTCGTTCAGCAGCAGCCCCACTACCTGGTCGTACGGCGACAACTTGTCGCCCTCGGCCGCATTGAAGAGGGTGTAGCCGTACGCGGACCCGCCGAGGTGGACCCCGTCGGCCGAGCTGTTACGCATGGACGGGGCGTAGTAGACAATCATCTCCAGGTCACGGCGGCCGGCGAGGTACCAGAGCGACTCGGCGAACTGGAAGACCGGATTGACCTTGCGTTCGGCCAGATAGGGCAGACGCTGCCGCGGGTCGGGAAGCCGGAAACCCACGCCGATCACCTCGCGGCCGGCGTTGCCGCGCGCATCGATGTGGTGCTCGTTCTCCTTGCTCGCGAGATGCAGCAGGGCGAGCCAGGCGCCTTCGACGCTGCGGTATGTCGGGGCAGTCAGCAAAGCATTTCTCCAGTTCGGGGCGGAAGGGGTGGAGAGCCCAGCGCGGGGACGTTCCGACGTGCCCTACGAGGAGGGGAGGCACGTTGGCCAGGCATCCCCACGCCGGAGGATTGCGCCGTCCGACGGCCCGGGCTTTGGCAGCAGCCGGACCCGCCGGACGGACATCTACGCCGTGGCGGTCGCCGCGAGTTCACCAAAGTTGACGGGGGTACAGCCGTGCAGGGACACGACGTCGCGAGCGTGGAACGGGCACGGGTCCGGGGCCCGTTCATGCGGTCACGCCTGCGGGGGAAGGTCGGTGCGGCGGAACGATCCGGCCGTCGGGCAGGAGTTCGCCGGTGTCGTCGAAGTGAACGACGCCGTTACACAGCAGCGCCCAGCCCTGTTCGTCATGCCGGACGACGACCGCAGCCGCGTCATGGTCGGCGGCGTCAGCAGCGGGGCAGAAGGGTGCGTGCCGACACATGTGGCTCGTCCTCTCTTGCTCGCCTCTTCGGTCGTGCACAGGTTGAGCGAGCGACGATGGTGCACTAGCGGTGGGCGGCATCAGGTGGGTTCCTTCGGGACAGGCGGGACGACGGGCAGCGGTCATTGGGGCGATGACGCCGTGGCGAGGGGACGGGGGCGCACATGGGCGACGAAGCTGAAGTGATCGAGCAGCCAGTGCAGGGTCTGCTCGTACGGCTCGTCAGCGAGCGACACGGCCGATCGGTCAATGGTCACCACCCCCTGGGCGAAGCCGCCTCGGAGGGCCTTCAGGACTCGTCGCCACTCTTCACGCGCCCAGGGCCGGGAGTTGCCCGGCTCGTCGACGAGTCGGTCGATGACGCACCAGTCCCGTTCCCGGGCGTAAGCCTCCGCGAGCTCCAAAGCGGCGGCAGGGTCGTCCCCAGCGGGGACAACCGCGTAGACCACCACCTGGTAGCGAGCGCCTTCCCGGCGGACCGCCGCATCCATTGCCGCACGGCGCAGCCTGCCGAGACGGGCTTGGTGGTTCTTGGGAACGCACAGAGGTTCGTGCGGCCCTGCGTCGCCGCAGGCACGAGACGGCTCGCGTGGCCACTCGATGACGGAGATGCTGTCGACGAAGACGGTGATCTGCTGCGCCAGGCTGGTTGTGGTCATCTCGGCTGTCCCCCGTCATCCGGCTGGGAGATCGAGGCGACCAGCGCCGCGCGTCGACTGCTCGGGGGGCGGCGCATGAGGGGCACGGTCGGCGGGGCAGGGAGGGGTGCCGCGGCTGCATCGGCGAGCGTGAGGCGCCTGACACGGTCGTCTGCCGTACGGTGCGGGGCGGTCATGACGCCGCCTCCGCCGCCGGGGCCGAGTTGGCAGACCGGTGTTTGTAGAGGATCGCGCCGATTTCCTCGTAGAAGGCTTCCATCTGCTCGGCCGGGAGCACGAGCGCGACGTCTTCGACGGGCTCGGAGCCTCGTATCAGGGCGAGCGGTACGGCGATCCTGCCGGCCTGCGTGAGGTGTACCGGTCGACCCTCCGCGCGCTCGACTCGCATTGCGGGTAAGGACGCAGCGGAGGACTCATCCGGGCGGTGACCCTTCGTCATGACGCAACAACGTAGGGCCATTTACCAAGATCACCCCTGAATCCGAATCAGGGCTGACTGGAGTTCAGGGGCGAAGCTCGGCGTTCAGGGTCAGGCTGCGATTCCGATGTGGGTGGCCACTGAACGCAAGTCGTCCCGGAACAAGGGCTTCTCACGCTTGAGGAGATCCGTGACCGCTTCCCTGACCAGTGGGGAGAACATGATCTCTTCCGGCGACTGCTCCTTGAGCTTGCTCAACACGTGCACCGTGGCGTAGTCGTCGCGCTGAATCCGGTTGCAGTTCATGACCTCGATCAAGTACCGCGTGCGGCGCTCCAGCGGCAAGTTCGGGTCGATCTCGACGGTGTCGGCCAGGCGCAGGGCCTCGCCCGCGTTGCCCTCCTCGGCGGTCAGGTGCACCTCGTGCATGGCCACGTTCGCCGGACCGAAGCACGCGTGCCAGTCGTTTCGATCTCCGCCCACTCGCTGGGCTGCGGCCTTCGCACCGCGGTACAAGTCCCAGGCGACGGGCCCTTTCGTCGCGCGGACGGCAGCGACGGCCGCCTGTAGGTGCAGGGCCCCGTACGCCGACCAGTGCTCGGTTGAGGAGTCATCGGTCGGGGCGTAGTTCGCGATTGTCTGGCGCGCGAGCTCCACACTGTCGTGCACCTCACCGGCGGACGTGAGGACGCAGGAGAGGTTCCAGGCGGCGGCCGCCATGAGGGCCGGGTCTCCGGTGCTGTCGGCGAGCGACAGGCCGCGGTCGGCGGCGATACGGGCGAGAGTCGGCTCACCGACACGGCGCAGCCAGATCTGGTGGAGGCCGTAGAGGCTGATGAGCTGACGCAGCGCCACCTGCTCCTCGTCACCCCTGGCGTCGCGGAGGGCCGCGTGGCCCTGGCGGAGAAGCTGGGGCAGGCGGGCACCCACATGCTGATACCGGTCCACGGCCTGCATCTCGTAGATCTTCCACGCGTCGTCGACGGACGCAGTGAAGTCCTGAACGCTCACCGGTCCCACAGTGCTGGGCAGGAGCGACGAGGGCAGCGACAGAGCGCTCCGGATCTCAGGAACGTGCTCGTGCTCCGTGTCCAGGCCGGTGCTGACGCCCGAGAGGAAACCGCAGCCCATCAGGTCTTCGAGGTCACAGCGAAGCACCCGCCTGAGATCAAGGAGCAGCGAGAGTTTGTCGATCGGGATCTGCTCGTGCTCTACCTTGTAGACCCAGTTCTCCGAGCGGCCGATCAACTCCCCGAGGTGCCTTTGCGACATGCCACGGCGCTCACGGTAGTACTTGACCCTCTGTCCGGTTGTGAACAACTCTCTTGTCTTTAACATGGATTGACCTGTTCTCCGCGGTGGGGTTGGGCACTCACAAGCAGCGTAGGCCCGTTGGCGCCCGGAAGGGGGATACTGGCTGTCTCTCCCCCTGCGGGAGGGCACACAAAGGTCCCCGCCGAACCCGGTGGGGGACCGCCGTACGACGCGCGTCTCGCAAGGAGTGTCCCCCTTGTCCTCCTCCTACCGCGGCCTGATCCTCGACTTCGGCGGAGTCCTCACCACACAGATGCGGCTCAACGGCCAGGCCTTCGAACGCTCCGAAGGACTCACGCCGGGCACCTACTTCCACGCCCTCGAAGAGAACCCCGAGGGCGTACGCGTGTACTCCGCCCTCGAAGTCGGCAAGGCCACCCAGGAGGACTGGAACAAGGTCATCGGCGGAATCCTCGGTGTCGACCCCACTGACCTCATGCGTCGGGCCCTGGCCAACCTTCGGCCTGAGCCGGCCATCGTGGCGGCCGTCGACCGGGCGCGTGCAGCGGGGGTGAAGGTGGCGATGCTCTCGAACAGCTTCGGCCTGGAGCCCTACAACCCATACGAGGCGCTCGGCATGTGGCAGGACGCGTTCGACGCGGTGATCCTGTCCGAACTGGAAGGCGTGCGGAAGCCGTCGCCTGCCATCTACCAGCGAGCGCTGACCGCGCTGGGACTGACCGGACCGGAGTGCGTGTTCGTCGACGATCACATTCAGAACCTTCCGCCGGCAGAAGCGCTCGGGATTCGCACCATCCACCACACGACAGATCCCGAGGCCACCGCGGCTCAGCTCGACGCGCTGCTGGTGCGCGCGGCCGCCTGAGCCGGGTGTGTGGTTGCGGTGTGGTGGGTGAGCGTTTGCCAGCGGCGTTCGAAGTCGGGGAGGTGTTTTGCTAGGTCTGGTGTGCGGAGGGGTTTGTTGTATTGGGCTGTGATGCCGCGTTGGGCGAGGTCTTCGATGATCTGGTCGAGTGGCGGGGTGAGTGTGGTGGCTCGGTGCTGGGCCCAGGTGGTGTAGATGCGGAATTTGTGGAAGTAGCGGGCGAGTGCTTTGGGTTTGACCGGCTGGCTTTTTGGATCGAGGATTCCTCGTCTGGCGAGGTGGGCCGAGAGTTCGGTGCCGTCTGGTTCTTTTCCGTGTTGTTGCTGGAAGTCGTGCCAGGCCAGGTAGTAGTGGTCGACTGGGGTCAGTTGGCGAGCCTGGGGTGTTTCGTGGTTTTGATGGCTTGTTAGGTCTGGGGTGTGGGGGTGTGGTTCTTCATGCGGGCGGGGTTCGGGGCTCTGCTCGGTGGGGGGAATGTGCGCGGAGGCAGTGGGTGGGGTGGTGTGCTCATGTTCGCGGGCTGTGCAAGTGTCGTGTTGCTGTATGAAGCCGTCGTGGTGTTTTTCTGGTTTCTCGGTGGGCTGTGGCTGTTCTTCATTGGTGACGGGTTGGGTGATCACTGTCGATTTATCGGATATGCCGATGCCCGCGAGATAGTTGTTGTGTGTGGGTGTCTGGCGTGCTGTTTGCTGTGGCGGGGTGGTCGGCTGCAAGGGGCCGCTGTGGGATGGGTCCGCTGGGGTTGTCGTGGTCGTTTGCGGTTCGGTCGTCGTGGGGGTGTGGGGCCGGGGCCGTTCGCCTGGTGAGGCAGGGTCTTCCTTTCCCGGCGAGAGAGCGGCGGCGTTACGCGCTATGGAGGGGTGCTCGTCCGGCTGGTGTGCACGGTCTTCGTGGCTCTGGTCGTGCTGTTCTTGCGGGTCGGAGCGGGCGTGGCCGGTTTCGTGGAGGAGGGTCTGCTGGTGAGGATCGGTGAAGTGTGCGTTCGCCTCCTGTGGGGGGTTCTGCCTGTGCTGTGGCTGGTCGGGGATTCGGGGGGTGGAAGGAAGACGTTGCTCGCTGTGAAGTGCTGTGGCGCCTGATGTTCCCGGGGCGGATGACTGTGTCCGCGCTGCTGTGATGCCTGCTGTTCCGAGATGGTCCGCAGGTGCGTCAGCTACGGGTTGGTTGGTGGCGGGGTCTGGCGCGGGCGCAGAAGCTTGCAGGGCCGGTTCGATGCCCGCCGCTGCCAGACCCGCTGGGGCCGTCTCCGCCAGCGGGACCCCGTACTTGGCCAGGCGCAGGGGCATGAGGGACTCGACCGGGGCCTTGCGGCGCCAGGCGCGGCCGTAGCGGGAGCGGAGGCCGGCCTGGTAGACGAGACGTTCCTGCTCCAGCTTGATGACCTGGTCGTAGGAGCGGAGTTCCCAGAGTCTCATGCGGCGCCACAGCAGGAACGTGGGGACCGGGGACAGGAGCCAGCGGGTGAGGCGGACGCCTTCCATGTGCTTGTCGGCCGTGATGTCGGCGATGCGGCCGGTCGCGTGGCGGGCGGCCTCGACCGCGACCACGAACAGGATGGGGATGACGGCGTGCATGCCGACGCCGAGGGGGTCCGGCCAGGCCGCCGCGCCGTTGAACGCGATCGTTGCCGCCGTCAGCAGCCAGGCCGTCTGGCGGAGGAGGGGGAAGGGGATCCTGATCCAGGTCAGGAGCAGGTCCAGGGCCAGCAGGACGCAGATGCCCGCGTCGATGCCGATCGGGAAGACGTAACTGAAGTCCCCGAAGCCCTTTTTGAGGGCGAGTTCACGGACGGCCGCGTACGACCCCGCGAAGCCGATACCGGCGATGACGACGGCACCGGTGACGACCACGCCGATGAGCCGGCGTTGCCTGCCGGTCAGGACGGAGGCGCCGTCGTGGCGGTGTGGGACGGATTCCGCGGCGGCTGGTGCCACAGTGGTATGCGGCGGGCGAACTGCGGAGGTGGCCGCCGTGAACTGATGCGTGATCCGGTGGCCGGATGATGTGGTCTGAAAGCTGCTCATGGGCTCTGCCGGTGTCCCAGGTCGGTTCTGCCGAGTAGGTCGTGGATGAGCTGTTCGGTCTCCGGCTCCGGGGAGCAGTCCATGCAGGCGTTGACCTGCTGAAGGCGCGTGATGGCGGCGTACAGGCCGGATCGGCTGCCGGCCGCGTGCTCGATGCGCATCCAGTCCCGGTACAGCAGCTCGGAGGTGTCGTCGACGTCGAGTCCGGTCGCGATGGCCTGCCGGGCCGCGGAGAGGTCGTGCAGGGGACCGGCGGGGGTGCGGTAGGTGGCGACAGTGTGGGCGACGTCGATGATCCGGATGATCATTTCCTGCTGGTAGGGCACGGCCCACGGCAGCGGTCGGGTCCCGAACGGTCGGCCCCGCACCAGGCCGAGGGCTCGCTCCAGGTCGGACAGCCCGGCCGGGCCTTGCGGCAGGGCACGCTCGGCGAGCCGGGTGAACCGGGTCCAGTCGCACTGGACGCTGTCGGACAGCATGTACGGGTCGTCGCCGGTGCGACGGCGCGGAACGTACGCGTTGCCGGCCGGATCATTACCCAGAGCGCTGCGCAGCCCTCGCAGCCGGGCGTTGAGGGTGCTCGAACTCCACGGGGCGAGCGGGTCCATGTCGGTGCACAGCGCATCGGCGGAGCGACCGGGCCGGAAGTAGAGCAAAGCGGCGAGCTGCGCGATCCGGGGGCCGTGACCTGAGGCGACCACGCCGTCCACCTCGACCGGGCCCAGGACACGGATCTCCGGGGCATGCAGGTCGTGTACCTCCGGCTCCTCTGCACCCTCGCCGTTCTCCGGCTCCGGGAGTTGGACGTCCGGTTCCTCCTCTGTGGGGGCAACGGCGAGCGCCTGGTCCTCGTCGGGATTGTCCTGCCCGTGAGGCGGCGCGGAGGGCAGGAGGCGGAGCCCGGCCGGGTCTGCGGAGGCGGCCAGCAGGGCCGGGAACACATCGCTGTCGTCGTCGCTGTCGCTGGTGTGCACCGTCACCGTCGCGACCGTTGCGCCGGAGGAGTCGTTGGCGGCAAATGTGTCGGTGCCGGTGACGTGGTCATCGGGCTCTGCCACAGCCGGCGGGGACGTCATCTCGGGCTCGTCCGGAATCTCCTCCCACGGCCCCTCGGCCGGTGCGGCGGGCTGCCCGGACACGGCGAGCGCCGTGGCGATCTGCTGGTACGCGGCGTGCCCAAGACGCTGCACCGTGATCTCGGTGCCGGCGTAGTCGAGTTGCTGCGGCTCGTCGAGCTCGGCGTTGAGGAGCTCGGCATCGGGAAAGTGCGCGGCGGCCGCGGCCGCCGGGGCGACCAGCGTGACCGGAATCCGGGCCTTGTCGATGACATCGGCGAACTGCCACGCCGTGTCCCCATCGAGAGAGGCGGCGCACAGCAGCAGATAGGGATGGTGGCTGGTCTCCGGCATCTGGTGCACCTCCAGCAGACGCTCGGAGAGATCCCGCAGGGCGTGCACGGCCTCTCGCATGTGCATGATCCGAGAGGTCGGCAGCAGCCGCGGCAGGTCCTCACCGAACCCGACGGCGACGACCTCGACCACGCCGCCCCACGGGCTCATCCCGATCTCCACCGCGAGCGACGTGCACACTTCTGCGATGCGTGTCGGATCGCCGTCGAGCAACAGCGCGGGCAACTGGGCCAAGTTCACCAGCAGGAGGTCACCGTCCTCGGTGCTTCCCAGGGTCACCAGCCCCGGATACGGTGCCAGCACCTCACGGGCGGCCTCCTCGTCCAGGAACTCGGCGTCCCCCGGCAGCACCCACCAACCAGCGCGGCCCGCCGTGAACGGCACCGGCGGCTCCAACTCGAGGTCCTCGGGCAGAACCTCCAGCGACCGGGCCCCGATCCGTGCGGACCGCAGCCCGGGCAGGCCGGCTTCGTCCTCCAGTTGGTAGGCCATCGTCCGCAGGGCCACATCCAGTCGGGCCGACCCGTTGGGCTCGGCGGCGGCCGCCAACTGCGCCTCGGCCGACGAGGTCTCCGAGGCGATCGCGATCGTCTCACCGGGCTTGCGGCGACGGCGCTGCAGCATGCGGCGCGTGGCGAGCGCACCGGTCACGGCCGCTGCCAGCAACGCACCGGCGCCCAGCACCATCCGCAGCTGCAGCACTTGACCCGCGGGCGACGATGCGGGTCTCTCGGACGCCGGCGTCGTGGGCGTGTCCGATATCGACGGCTCGCCCGATTCGGGTGCGGACGGCGCGCTGTTGCCGGTCGAAGGTCCGGTGGGCGTGGCACCCTGGCCATGCCCGGGCTGCTCGGCCGGACGGCTCGACTCGCTGGGAGCAGGAGTCTCCGTTCCCGAGGTGGCGGACTGACTGGGAGCCGTCGGCTCGCCAACTTCTGTGTCGGCATCCGGCTCCCGCTCGGTGTCGTCCGGAGCTGGGGGAGTGGAGCGCTTGGCCCCGGAGCCGTCCTCTGTGTCCTCGCGGGGAAGCTCGGGTCGCTCGGATGCCGCCGTGGGCATGGTGACCTGCTGACCCGGGTAGATCATGTTCGGGTCCGTGATCTTCGGCAGGCCGTCTGGCTGCGCCGTGCCCCGGCTGGCCTCGAACAACTGCGGCCACTTACTGCCGTCATGGAGCTCCTCGGCCGCGATCTCCGAAAGGGAGTCGCCGGGCTCCACGGTGACCACATCGCCGTCCCCACCCTCGTCGGGAGCGTCGTGCGTGCTGGAGGCGAGTTGAGTGCGGATGCCCGTCTCGGGTGCCTCACTGTTCACCTCGGCGTGTGCGGGCACGCGCAGGGTCGTGCCCTGCGGAATCACCGTGGCCGTGGTGGGCACTTCGGGGTTGAGGCGCTGCAGTTCGGTGTAGCGAGTGCCGTCCCCCAGCAGCTGCTCGGCCAGTTCCCACCAGGTGGTGTCCTCCGCCCCCACGGTGAACTCCCGGACGTTCCCGGTCGGCGCCGTCCTCTCTGCGGCCGCGGTTGGGGCGGGGGTGCTCTGGGGGCTGCTCGTCGCGTGGTCGGTCGCTGGCGTGTGGGGCGCGGTGGCGGCGACCGCTGGGGTGGCGGCGCTGGCCGCGGCAGCGGGGGAGGCCAGCAGGATGCTGCCCAGCAGGAACCCGGCCAGACGCTGTCCGGTCGCCATGCCCGGAAGCCGCGGTGTCGTACGCCGGGCCATGACGGCGACGACCTCGATCAGGACGGGGATCACCAGCCACAGCCACGCGATCCACGCCGCCACGGTCATTGTGGTCAGCAGCCCCGAGCCGTCATCGTCCGGGCTCAGCAGCACCTTGCGCGACTCGTCGAGCGTCGGCACCGTCGCGGGCAGCGTGCCGACGGCCAGCAGCAGCGCGGGCACGCCGACGACCAGAGCGGCCAGCGCGACGAGCGCGAACAGGCCACGCACGACCGCCCGTGGCCAGGAGCGGTCCTGGCGGCGCACGGGCGTGGGGGAGTGGGGCATGGGGTCAGCCTCCGGGCTGGTGAAGCAACGTGGCAGTGCCGTGTCCCGTCACGGACATCTCACCGACGCCGATCAGGGACGCGAAGTAGGGGTGGTAGGCGTCGCGCACGGTCACCGTGAGGCTCTGCCCGTCCTCGGCGATGACGACGTCACCGTCGACGCCCTCGCGGCTGAGGAAAGCGCGGGCGGCGGCTTGGGCGGCGTCCGGGTCGACCACGATCGCCTCACCGGTGATGGCCTGGCCCGGATCGATCTGCTGGGCACCGGCCCGCGCAGCCTCCTGCGCGACGTAGTCGGCATCCGACATCCGGTCCAGGGCCAGCCCGCCATCGATGACAAGGCCGATGATGAGGAACGCGATCAGCACGGTGCCCGCGTAGAACAGTTCCATGCCGCCCCGGTCCGGGCAGCTGGAGTGGATACGAAGTCGTCGACGCCACCTGGTCATGTGCCGTCCCGTGTTGCCCAGGTGTCCACGACGGAGGTCTTGGTGCTGGTGAGCGTTTTGGACCCGGCGACGCCGGGCAGCGCCAGTTCGCTCAGCGGTGCGGTGCACGACACGGTGGCCGTCACACTGGTGGCTTGCCCGACCGGCGCGGCGAGACCGCTGGTGTCCAACTGGACGCTGATGTCGGCGCAGTGGATGCCGGAGTTGGCCAAACTGGTCTGCGCGGCCTGGCGGGCGTCTGCCTCGCCGGAGGCCGGGTCGACGGCCAGCGACGCGGTGCGCGCGGCGTCCCGCGCGGCAGCGTCGGTGGCGCCCTCGGCCAGAGCCACCCGCCCGCAGGCGATCGTCAAGCCGATCAGCATCAGCGCCACGGGCACGAAGATGGCCGTGGTCAAGGCGACGCTGCCGCGGTCACGGTCCAACCGGCCGGGCCACACGTGGCGGCTCATGGGCGGAACTTCTCGACGGGGGCCTGGACGCTCTGGCTGACGTGCCCGCTCCATCCCGGCACCAGGTTGATCACGTTGCCTTCCACAGAGACGCTGACGGTCTCGCCGTTGTCACTGACGTGTACGGCTGCGCCGGTCAGGGAGCTGCCCATCCGGGCCAGGAAGTCGGCGGCGGCCGCTGCTCCCGCGCCAGGGGCTGCGTCGTAGGCCCGTTGTGCGTCCACGGCCTGCTGGGCAGCGTGGTGTGCCACTGACCGGCCGTGGAACCAGATGCCGCCCTGAATCAGGGTGAACACCATCAGGAACGCGAGGGGGACGGCCATTGACAGGTCCAGGGCTGTGGCGCCGCGGTCCTCCCGCCACCACCGTCGGCCTGTCAGGTGCCGCCATGGTCGTATGTGTGTCGCTGGCATGTTCAGAAGCCCAGTATCTGCGCTGTCTTCTCGCCGATCTTGGTGTTGGCTGCGGCGTACACGACGCCGACCATCGTGCCCCCGGCGACCAGGATCAGGGCCCAGTCGGTGGCCGAGGCGCCACGGTCTTTCACCTGGGCGCGGAGCACGGCACTGTGCCGGCGCAGCGCGTCCAGCATGCGGGAGAAGCGGGTGCGTACGGTGTGCATGGGTTTCCTCCACAGGGGTTCACGGCGCCGACCTGGCGGCACCCGTGGGGTGGCGGTCAGAACGAAATGACGCGCACGAGGGCCGGCGCGAGAAGGAAGATGGCCATCAGGAAGACGATCGCCAGCGAGGGCACGTGCATCTTCTCGGTGGCCTCGTTCGCCTTCTCCTTGCGGTCTGCCAGCAGACCCCGGCGGACGACCTCGGCCTGGGCCTCCAACTGGTCGTAGACGGCAGCCTGTTCCTCGCCCGCGAGACTCAGGCTGGCGGACAGGCGGGCGAGGTCGGGCACGCCGAGCTCGGTGCCGAGCCGGCCGAGAGCATCCCAGGGGCTGACTCCGGCCAGGCGGGCGTGCTCGACGGTGTCCCGGATCCGGACTGCGGCGTGTCCGTCGCCTGACTCCACGGCGCGGGCGAGTGCCTCGGCCGCGCCGGCGTCGGAGTTTCGGGCCAGGGCGACGCGCTCCAGGACGGAGGCGATGTAGTAGCGGTACTCAAGGCGTGCGTCGGTGGCTTTGCCGCGGACGTCGTCCAGGCACTTGAACACCATGAACAGTGCGACGCCCACCCCGGCGGCCGCCGGGATGACGAATGGCAGCGTCAGCCCGCCCAACCGCAGCAGGAACATGATCCACTGCGGGATGAGGAACCCGCCCAGCGCGTAAAGGGCGCAGCGGCCCAGCAGCGAGGCGGGGGCCATCTCCAGCAGGTTCAGGTCCCGGGCGGGCAGCCGGGTCACGAACGCGTCGGTTTCCATCAGCCGGGCACCGACCCGGTCCGCCCACTGCGCGGACCCCTTCGCCGCCGTGGTGGCGGACGTGGTGCGCGGGGCCGGGGCGTGGGTGCGGCGCAGGACCTGATCGAGTGGGGTCCGCTTGGGCAGCAGGCTGCGCACCGCGAGCGTGCCGCCGAGTGCGCTCAGCCCGCCCAGCAGCATGCCGGGGACGGACAGGCTCATGCCGTCTCACTCTCCTTCGCACGTTCCTCGGCGGTGAGCAGGGTGCGCGGCTCTTCCTCCATCGCGGCCATCTGGCGCAGCCACAGCAGCGAGGCGACGAACAGCACGCCCAGCACCAGCAGTCCGAGCTGGCCGAGCGGGGTGGCGAACGGTTCGGAGTAGGAGCCGTTGACGAGGATCACGGCGACCACGGTGATCGCGAACAGGGACACCCTTCGGGCTTCGGAGCGGGCCTTGGCGCGCTCGGCGTCAATGTCGCGCAGATCTGCGGCCTGCCGGGCGACCAGGGCGGCCTGCGCGGACAGGGCGCGAGCCAGTCCGGGGCCGCGGCTGGTGACGTGATCCATGAACAGCTGGGCGATGTCGTCGCCGATGCGGCTGGCGAGGTCGTCGGCCAGGCCTCGGTACGCCCACCGCGCCGACATTCCGGAAGCCAGCCGGTCGGCGAGCCTGCCAACTGGTCGCTGCAACAGTGCCGGAACGGTGTCCAGATCCACGATCGTGGCCTCCAGCGGCTTGCCGCCGGCCCGCACACTGGCGAGCTGCTGCAGCCACTCCGCGAGCGCCTCCAGCCGGGCCACCTCCGTACGGCCGGAACCGCCCGGGTACAGCACGAACGGCAGCCCGGCCACCGCCGTGAACGCGAGCAGGCCGTGCACCGGCCATCCCGTGAGCGCCCACATCAGCGTGCCCGCGCCTGCGGCCCCGGCCAGCAGCAGCCGGTAGTTGTCCCGCCAGCCGGGCGGCAGTTCCTCAGCTGCCCGCCGCAGCCTGCCCCGCACGCGGCCGGGCCGGAAGCCGCGCGAGGCGGGCTGCCAGCCGCGCAGTACGGCGACGATCCCGGTCAGGCTCAGGGTCACCACTGCGCCGGCGAGCATGCCGAGCGCGGACAGGTAGGACGAGGTCACGCGGCACCTCCCGCCTGGCGCAGCGGCCGCCATTGACCGTTCGGGTAGGTGATCAGCCAGCGCCGGTCGAAGCCCTTGCGTTCCAGCTTGCGCATCCGGCGCTCGTTCATCGGCGTACGGGTGGGCATAGCGCGCGCCTCGCCCGCGTCCTCGCGCGGCGCGAAGATCTGCGACAACGCGACGCCTCCGCCTTCGCTGCGGCCGGCCGTCTCCCATACGTGGGAGACGAACCGGTGCACCTGGCCGCCCAGGTCGGTTTCGTCGATCGCGTCCACGTACACGATCAGGTCGACGGCGGCGGCGATGAGCCGGTAGGAGGCCTGGTCGCTGAGCCCGGCCCGGGCCAGCGGCACCATCAGCCGGTCGACCACGGCCTCGGGGTCCTTGGCGTGCAGGGTGCACATCGAGCCCGAACCGCCTGCGATCATCGCCTCCAGCATGGCTACGGCCTCATCGCCGCGGACCTCGCCGACCATGACCCGGGTGGCCTTGTAGCGCAGCGAGACGGGTACCAGGTCGGCGAGCGTGACCTGCCCGGTGGCGTCCCTCTCGCCGTTGCCCTGCCGGGTGCGGAAGGCCAGCACGTGCGCGTGCCGGTCCGGGTCGTCCAAGTTCAGCCGCAGCTCCGGCTCGCTCTCCAGCGTCGCCAACCGTTCATGAGCGGGGACTTCCCGGCCCAGTGCCCGCATCAGTGTCGTCTTCCCGGTCGCCATATCCCCCGCGATAATGATCGACAGGCCAGCCTTCACCGCAGCCGACAGGAACGAGGCGACGATCGTGTCGACGGCGCCCCACTCCACCAGGTCCGCGAGGGTGGCCCGTTCCAGCACATGGCGGCGGATCGCGATCGTCACGTCGTCGGTCAGCAGCGTGGCCGCCACGCGCGAGCCGTCCGGCAGGTCGAACTCCACCTTGCCGGTGGCGTACGACAGCAGCCGCTCGCCGTGCCCGGAGGCCGCGGCCATCTGGTTGACCCACTCGACGGCCTGCGCCTTGCTGGAGAACGGGGAGCGGACCCGTTCGCGCGGCTTGCCGTGGGAGTCGATGTACATCCACTCGCCGTCGACCAGGACGTCCTCCACGCCCGGCCGGTCAAGGACCCGCTGCAGCGCACCTGCCAGGAAGATCAGGTTGAAGACCTCGGTGCGCAGCCGCTCCAGTTCCCCGCCCGGCAGCGGCGGATTCGTCAGCGACCACGCCTGCGCCCACTCCGCGACTCTGCTGCGCACCCGGGCGCGGACAGCCTCCTCCAGGTCCTTCTCGCCGAGCGGCGATCCGGCCTGGCGCCGGTCCTTCTTGACCTGGTCGACGTCGTCAGCGACCTGCTGCCGCAGTTTCGTGATCTCCCCCCAGGGCACGGGAAGCGCCCCGGGCAAGGCGGCAGCCGTGGCAGTGTCGGCAGGTCCTGCCCCCGGCGGCACCGGCGCCGGGGAGGGGGGAGCTGAAGGAGCCGGGATCGGTGCCGGCACCGGGGCAGGCGCCGGAGGGGGAGGAGGTTCGGGTGGCGCGGGTGGACGGGTAGCGGCGTGCTCGGCCCACAGGCCCCCCAACCGGGTGGCCACGTTCTGTCCGTTGGCGCCGCCCGTGCCGCGCCGGTCAGCCATGACGCACCCCCCGCTGCCCGAGCTGAGCGACGATCCGCTCCACTGCCGGGTTGGCCGCCTGGACCTGCCGCATCTGCAGGTGCAGCCGCCGCCGGTCGGCGTGCTCGCGCAGCGGCACCATGGTGTCCCGCGCGGCGCGCATCAGGCGTGAGCGCGTGACCCCGCGCGGCATGCGTCCGCCGGTGCGCAGGTAGGCGGCGGCCGTCTCGTCCCACGGCAGGGTGGCCAGCACCGGTGCCTCCAAGGCCCGTGAGACCTCGTCGGGCCGGTAGCCCTCGCCGAGCACGAGCAGCCCCAGGGCACGGGCACCGGCTCCCTGCGCGGCGAGGTCGATCTGCAGGGCCCGCACCATCGGGTAGGCGAGTGCCTGGGACTCCTCGGTCATGCGGACCACCAGCAGCACCAGGTCGGCTTCGCGCAGCACGGGTGCGGGGGTGAGGACCGGGTGCAGGCGGCCGCCCTCGAGGACCATCCGCCCGCCGTCGACCAGGACGTCCCAGCCCAGCTGCTGGTCTGTCAGCTGCAGTACGTTCAGCAGCGTCGGCCAGGTCGACGTCAGGGAGGCGGCCTGCCGGGGATCGATCAGCCCAGGCAGCGCGACCCGGTAGTCGCTGTCGTCCATCGGCCACAATTGCCACGCGACCTGCGGAGTGAAGTCCTGCTCGGCGCTGGTGCGTTCCCAGTCAGCCTGCGGCAACCGGTGCAGTCCGATGTGCCCGTCCAGACGCTGCTCACCGCGTGTCACGTCGCGCAGCAGCCCGTGGCGCAGGGTCCCGCCGGCCATGTCGAGCTCGGCGAGCAGCACCGGCCTGCGGCTGGCCAGGGCCAGGGCCGCCGCCGCTGTGGTCACGCCGTCCGACTTCGCGGACACCAAAGCGATCAGAGCCATGGTCAGCTCCCGCTCTGGCGGGGCTGCCGTACGAGAGCGATCTGCTTGGCCGCGGCCTTCGTCGCCAGCAGGGGACCGTCCGCAGGCGCCACCACCAGGTTGACGACCAGTGCGCCGGTCGAGTCCGGAGTGCCGACCGACTTCACCGTTGCCGCGATCGTCTCCGGCGCCTCGCTCCCCGTGGACCCGGACCCCGTGGATCCTGTGTCCCCTCCCTGGGCGGGAAGGACGACGGCGGCCACCTTGTCGCCCGGCCGCAGCTCCTCGCGTGGCACGAAGCCCCGCTTGAGTTCCACCCCGACCACCTGCTCGCTGTCCCCCAGTCCACCGCGCGCGCTCAGCTGCGAGCGGGTCAGCAGCTCGCCGGGGTGCAGGTCAACTGCTGCACGCTGGCCCACGACCGAGGCCCGCTGGCTGGCGGGGATCGGGGACAGGCCGGGATCGTCCGCGAACGACACGACCTTCACGTCCTGCACGGTGACCGTCTGACCGACCGGGACATCCCGCGCGACGGCAAGGACATCGACGCGGTCCCCGGCCCGCGCCACGACGACCGCACCACCGAGCGCACCGATCAGCGTCACCAGCACCAGCAGAACCGGCGTCGACCACGTGCGGCCTGATCGTTTCTTCGTGCCGGTGCTGACTGCCAGCTCGGGCTGCCGCTGTGCATCGTGACGCGGCGCAAATGAGGTCTTGGTGGTGTCCATCGGCCTACAGGCCCTTCGATCTCGTGCGACGTTTACGAATTGACGGCCTGCGACTCGACGATGGTCACTGCCACCGAGGAGTTGCGGACCTCGGTCAGTTGGCCGGCCGCCCCGCCACCGTTCACCTGCCAGTCGATGACCCAGGTCGAGGTCGCGGTGACCTTGTACGTGCCGCCCGGCGCGTCAGCCGACGGCTGGGCGTAGACGTGACCGCAGTCCGGCGACTTCTTCAGCCCGTACGACTTCTGGTAGACCGTGCCGGGACTTGTGCAGGTGACCGAGGTGCCGTCCCCCATCGCCCACACGATCTGCGACACCTCCGCCGTGGCAGTCACCGTGACCCCGCCGGCCGAAGCGCTCGCCGTGTTCGGCCCCCACGTGGTCTGCGACTGCTCCACGGCCATCCACACGGGCATCCCCACCAGGCCCTTGCCACCGGGCTTGGGGTTGATGTTGATGTCGGGGCCTTCCAGCAGCATCTTGTCGAGCGCCTGCTGCGCCAGGTCCTGCGGATCCACCTGGGGCGCGGGCTGGTCCTGCCTCACGACGACGAAGCCGTCGGTGTTGTTCTGACCACCGTCCGAACAACTGCGGAAGTACAGGTCGTTCGTCTTGGGATCGGCGCCGTTCCAGGCCGGATGGTTGGCCGGCGGCTCTGGATCGACCTTGGTCAGCTCGCACTCCAGCTTGCTGTCGCTGCCGCCCTGCGAGCCGCCCGCCTGCCCGCCACTCCCGTCGGTCGTGTCGTCGACGCCGACACCGACGCAGAACTTGATGACCTGGCACTTGCCCGCATCGACATCGGGGTCGTCGTCGGCCTGCGCGGTACCGGCTGAGGCCAGGACGAGGGCGCCGGTGAGTACGGCGAGGCGTCGGGTCAGCAGGCTTGATCTTGAGCGGTCAACTTTGTGACCATCCACTTCGTCCCCCACTTTTCCAGCGTTGCGGTGCTGACGTACTTGGTGAGTCGCTCCGATGGCAGCGGGACCTCCTTCTTCGAGGTCTTGTCGATCAGGGTCCAGTTCGTGGTGTCGACGCAGTCCGCGATCGTGGCCTTGGGGATCTCGGCGTCGGTCACTTTGACGACCTTCGGGTGGATGACGGGATTCCCGGTCGTCACCTGTCCGGCCTGCCGCATGGCGGACAAGTCGTTCTCGATGTCGGCCAGGGCCTGGAGAGTGGTGCTCTTCTTCAGGCCGGTGCCTGCGGAGGATGCCTTCTTGTAGGCCTCGGTCTGCGCGTCCCACGAGCTGGTGTACGCCGCGATGACAGCGGTGTCCTCGGCGTCGGCGGTGGAACTGGGGGACGGCGAGCCGGCCGTTTGAGTACGGCTGGGCTTGGACGGTGACGAGTCCGCGTCGCTGTCGCTGCAACCGGCCAGCGCCAGCAGACTCCCTGCGAGGAGCAGGGCAGTTGCGGGCTTCCGGGTGCGAACAGCGGCGGGCCCAGACGGGTGTGGTTGTGCACGTGTCACGTTGTCTCCCCATGCGACGTGGTGCGGCGTGCCCGCCGGATCCGGCTGCCGGTGCACGGCAGTCCGGTCAACTTCCCGGTTCGGCACCTGAGTTCACCAGTACAGCCCGGAACGTCGGCGGCCGCTTTGAGGACAGAAAGCCGGTCTGTGGTTCGGTCCCTCACTTGTCCCGCTCCCCAAGGGCCCTCCGGGCGGAGCAGACGGTGCGGACGGGCTGTTCTGGGCGAGGTGTGCTCGCAGCGGGCGCTCATCGAGAGTCCACGTGCTGCCACTCGGAGTTCGTCAATCGCGCGCTCGTCGGGGTCAGCTCGGCGAGGACCTGCCCCTGGTACGTGTCTGTGATCAGAGCGCCTCTCGTAGCGCTGTAGAGAGACTGCACCTCATTGGGGATGAGCTCGTAGCTGCTCCGGTACTGGGACTTGACCAGCGACTCCTGGGTGTGCGCGGTGCCGAAGGAGGCGAGGACTGCGCCGTTGGCCGTCTTCAGCGCGTACACCCTCTTGGAGGCCGGGTCCTCGGCGAAGAACTTCTTGGTCGCGTGGCCCTCTGCGGTGCCGCTCTTCTCGCTGTCCCGGTAGACCCGGACCGCCTGCTTGGTCAGTTTCGTGGGCGTCAGCTTCTTGCCCTCCCGCGTCCCTCCGGTCTCGAACAGGTCCTCATACGCGGGGCTGAGCTGGTCCGGGGCGAGTGTGCCGACCCGCTTCGAGGGGTCGACGACCGTGGCGAGCCCGTACCGGTCGACGGCAATTTTGGGTATCGACTCCCCGTCCCCCTCGTAGAACGCCATGACCATCTTGTAGGTCCCGTCGACCTTGTCGAAGAACAGCAGGCCGCGGGACTTGGACGAGGAGGCGGTGACCTCGACCGCAAACCAGGAAGCGGTGCCGGCGGCGGGGATGTAGTACGTGCGGCTCTGGTACGTGAAGGGGGATCCGTACCGCTTCTGTTTCTTCTTCGGCCATGTCTTCCACTGGACGTAGTCGGCCTGGTCCTGCACGTAGAGCTGCCCGGCTTCGACCGTGCCCAGCAGCTTTGCGTTCCGGGTGCTGTTCGCCTTGTTGTTGACGTTCTCGTAGGTGTCGAGCACCTGCTTGGCGGCCTGCTCTGTGACCACGCCCTGCGGGGTGGCACTCGCGCTCGGACTGGGATCCTCGGCCGCGTCGGTGCCTGAGGCGGCGCTGCATGCGGTGAGGGCGACCGCCGTGGTCACGCCGATGGCGAGCACGGTCAGCTGGCGCAGGCGCGTGGGGCGGGACATGGGATGGTGTTCCTCCTCTTGGAACGATGTGATGTGGGGGGGGAGGGAGAAGCCGGCGCGGGGCCGTGTGCGGGCTTTGGACACGGAGGGCGCCGTCGACCAAGCTGCGGGCTGCATCTCCAGCAACCGTTGGCGTCACCGGACCAGCGTGACTGCGCAGTGCGCGGTACGTGTCAGGTCGTCTCCCCATGTGAAGCGGCATGGTCAAGGGGCGCCGACCGGACTGGGCACCGGCCGTCGGATGCGTGCGGAGACGTGCTCGGCGACCGCGTCGAGCTGCACCGTGCACTGGGCTGCGTCCTCGCCCGTGACCACCCAGTACGCGAGACGGTCCTGGGCACCGCAGCGCGGCGGTCCGAGAACCGTGCCGCCGGTCTCCCGCATCGGGATGAAGCGGTCCACCCAGTGCTGGCTCTCCAGAGCCGGGCCGGGCGGGGTGATGCGCGCCAGTTCTCCCGAGGCGTGGGGGTAGAGGAACCGGACCGCGGCGGCCTTTTGCCGCGTGGGGAGCATGTCGGGAAAGGCGCCGGTGGCCAGTCGGGCCGCCGTCCTGGCGAGATCGATGCCGGTGGCGCGGGCCACCAGCAGCGGCACCAGGTCGTCGGCTAGGCCTGGGCTGATCTGCACCACGTGCGGCCCGCTGCGGGTCAGACGCACCTGCACCTGAACCACGCCGACGGACAGGCCCAGTACGGCCAGCGCCCGGCCTATGAGCTCTCTGAGCGCGTCGTCCTGGAGCAGCTCGTCGGCGCCGTCGACGCTGTGGCCGAACGGACTGGTAGCCAGCTCCGGCCGTATGTCGGAGCGGGTCACGGCGATGATCTGTATCTCCTGAGGGGAGACGACTACCGCCTCGACCCCGATCTCCGGGCCGTCGAGTCCGAACTCCTCGACCGTCACCGGCGCGACGAACGGCTCACCGGCGCTGGCCTGGCTGAGCGTCCGGTACGCCGTGCGGACCTCGTCGTCACCGTCCGCCCGAATCAGCGTGCCACCCGCGGCAGTTGCGGTGAGGGAGACAGGACCGCGCACTGCTCGGGCGGCTTCGACTGCGTTGTCCTCGTCGTGAACGGCGGCGGACGGCACCGCGGGCACGCCGTGGTCTTGCAGCAGCCGGCACGTCCACGCCGGGTTGCGGCAGGCGTCCATGGTCTGGGGTGCGTTGCCGGGCAGTCCCAGCTGCTGGGCCATCCGGGCCGCGAGAACGGCACGCCGCTGGTCGTAGGCGATGACTCCGCCGACGGGACGGCTGGCGGTGAACTCAGCTACCGCGGTGGCGACTTCGTCGGGACAAGCCAGGGCGGCGGTGATCTCGCCGGTGAGGTAGGGGCGGGCCCAGAGCGGAATGGGGTGGTCGACCAGTACCACGGGATGCTCGGCGACGATCTGCAGGAAGGTGTGGAGGTGGATTTCACGGGTGCCGGCACCCACGAGCAGTACGGGGCGGCGGCGTGTTGCGGTGTGCACGGGGCGCCCTCCGGACGTCAGACTGCGTCAGTTTGGTGACCGTCGGCCACGAGCGCGGCAATGCGGGCCTCGTGGCCGACGGCCGGTCAGCGTCCGCGCGCCCCTGGACGGTGCACGGCCGCTGACCGGGCCTTGGTGAGCGCGGGCGTACGCGAGAACCCTCACCTGCGGTACGAAAGTCGGCCCTTACGCCGGGTGGTGATCCTTCTACCCAACACGCCGAGTGTCAACTATTGCTGCCCAATGAGGTAGTAATAGTTGGCGGTCTGGCTGTGGAGGGGGTGAACGGCTACCCTCACCTCGGCATCAGCGACCGATCGGAGACTTCTCGGTGAGAGATGCGAACACCCTCGCCGACACGCTCGAGCGAATCTCCCAGGTGACGGGACACGAGATCCCTTCCCTGCCCGAGATCCTCAACGTGGAGGACCTGGCCAAGCGCTCGGGCGTGCCCGCCGACGTGGTGGCCGCGCTCCTGTCCGGCCGGGAGGTGCCCGAGCCTGACCTCGCCGCACGAGTGCGCCAGCGCCTGGAATTCGTCCGCCAGACTCAGAGGAGGCCGGACGGCAAACGGTATTCCCTGGGGGAGCTCGCGGGCATCGCGGGCACCAGCCGTCAATGGCTCAGTGAGTGGCGCACGAAGGGCATGCCGAGCATGGAGCACGCCGAGCGGCTCCGGAGTCACTTCAGCCTGCCGGCGGGATTCTTCACCGCAACCGCTCCGGAAGCCCTCAACGGCGCACTGCAGAAGGAACTGCGCGAGCTGGAGACCGCGGCAGACCCGAAGGCGAGGCTCCGTGACGCCGGGCTGCTGCAAATCGCCGAGCGCGCAGCCGACATGGACCCCCAGCAGCGCGCAACCCTCCTGAAATTCGCCGAGTGGATCCTGACCGAGGACCGCAAGGAGAACACCGAAGGGTGATCGTGCAAGCCTCACCGCAAGGTCACCACCGCGCCAAAACCGCGACGGTTTCCGGTCACCAGGTCTCGGTCTCGTTCCCCCTTGCCGCGCTGTACACCTTTTGTCCCTCCCGTGCTCCCGCCTCTCTCATGGGCCACATGTGGCTGTCCGGACACGGGATTTGGCATATTGACGACAGCAACTACCCAGGAAAGGCGGACAGGCGCCAGCCGATAAGGAGACGACCGGCCGCCCACGACAGGCTCCGGCGTCAAGAGGACACCTGGCACCGGCCCGCACGAACGTTTCGGGGAGAGCGGTGAGCAAGAGCAAAGAGATGCGGCGGCTGGCCGAGCGCTTCGTTGCGGACCTGACCCTCCCGGCGCCCGCGGCCCCTGACGCGCTGCTCCACGAACTGACGCGTCTGGCCGCAGAAGAACGCGGGCGCGAGGTGGTGCTGCGCACCGAGGTCTTCCCGCCCCAGACCGCCACCGGCTTGTGGATGGAGCTCAAGACCCACGACATCATCGTCATCGACCAGCGCGCGGCACCCTGGCACCAGCTGGTGATCTTCTTCCATGAGGTGTGGCACATGCTGCACGGTG
This sequence comes from Streptomyces sp. NPDC002845, assembly GCF_053591955.1. NCBI lineage: Bacteria > Bacillati > Actinomycetota > Actinomycetes > Kitasatosporales > Streptomycetaceae > Streptomyces > Streptomyces sp. NPDC002845. Next base: position 28,096 of record NZ_JBSFUU010000046.1, read on the forward strand.
ACTGCGGCATCCATGTCGGCGATGACACGGTCGCCGCACGGCTGCTGGCCGACGAAGCCGATCTCGGCGCGGTGGTCGTCAACCTGGCGGCGCGTACCACCTTCCATGAGCAGGCCGAGCAGGACGCCGAGCGTTTCGGGCTGATCATGTGGCAGCAACTGGCGCCGTGGCTGGAGGGGGCAGCCGACACGGCCGCCTCCGACGGGCTGGCCGTACGCATCGGGGCATCGCTGAGAGGCATCTCCGACACTCCCGGTACAGGTGTGCGGCGTCCGCGGCCGGGCCGGAGACCGGCGTGACACGACACCCGGCCAGGCCGCAGCCGGCTGTCGCACTCGCCGGCGTGCCGGGGCGACTGACGTGCCTGAGCGGTAACCCGCCTCGGCGGGAGTCCTGCAGATGAAGCCCACGACCCTCTATCTGGTTCCGATCGTGGGCCTGGTCATCGCTTTCGCACTGCATCTGCCCGTGCGGAGGAAATGGCGGATACCCGTCGTCAGATCGGGCTACGCCGTCCTGCTCATCGGAGCCCTGACGCTCTTTCACGCACAACCTGCCGTGATCCGCGAAGTCAACGCCATCACCGGCGTCGCCAACTTCTCCGCGCCACTCGTGTACGCCCTCAACACGAGCTTCAGCGGCGCGATCGTCGCCCTCATGATCAACTGGAGAGGCGGGGAGCCGGACCGGATCCGCCGTGCCTGGCAGCTGTGCCTGAGCATCTACACCGCCTGCGCGGCAGCCGTGATCGTCTTGTTCGCCCTGGGCGACGCCCCCGTCGAACGGCTGACCGACTTCGACAGCTACTACGCCACCACCCCCTTCATCCGCGAGATGATCGTCCTGTACCTGGCCGCTCATACCGTCGCGGTCGCCACCCTCATGCGACTGTGCCAGGCCTGGCAGCGCGAGGTCGACGGCGCGCTCCGCACCGGCCTGTGGATGATCCTCATAGGCGGCTGGTTCGACTTCGGTTTCCAGTTCTCGAAGTACATCTCGGTCGTGGCCCGGTGGACCGGACACGACCTTGACTTCTTCTCCACCTCCATAGCCCCGGTCATGGTCTCCACCGCCGCCTTCCTCGTCGCAGCGGGCTTCACACTGCCCCGCGTCAGCCGGCCAATAGCCGCCCAGTGGAAGGCCCACGACGAGTACCGGCAGCTGGCCCCTCTGTGGTCCACGCTGAGCCACGTCGGCGTTCCCATCCAGCCCCTGGTCACATGGTGGCAGTCACCGGAGTACCGGCTGAGTCTGCGCCAGATAGCCATCCACGACGCGCTGCTGCGGCTCAACCCGCACTTCGACCAGCGAGTCCACGCCAGCGCCCGGGCATCCGCCCTGGCAGACGGCCAGCCGGCAGCCAGCGCGGACATCACCGCCGAGGCAGCCGTGATCGCCGCGGCTGTCGAGTCCTCCGCCGCCGGCGCACCACCGTGCAACCCCGACGGCGCCTACAAGCTCACCTCCACGCACGGATCCGTCCGCACACTGGTGGAACTCTCCCGAGCCCTGCCCCAACCACCCGCAGCGGTAGGGCGCGCCCACGAAGCACCTCCGAACACTGCGTGACAGTTCCACAGAAAGGACACATTCCCCCATGCGCCGTGCCATCGTGATCGGCGGCGGTCTGGCCGGCTTGCTCGCCGCAACCGCCGTCAGCAAGGCCGTCGACACCGTCACCGTCATCGAGCGGGACGAACTGCCGGACGGTCCCCGCCCCCGCAAGGGCCTGCCCCAGGCACGGCACATCCACACCCTCATGGCCGGCGGCGCCGAAGCCATCGACAAACTGCTGCCCGGCACCACGGACTACCTGCTCGCCGAAGGCGCCCACTTCCAACCGCTCACCTCCCACATGGTGGCCCTGTCACCGGAGGGCTGGTACCGGCGCTGGCGCCCCACCCACTACCTGATCACCGTCAGCCGGGACCTCCTGGACCACGTGGTCCGCACCCAAGTCCTGAAGGACGAACGCATCGAAGTACTGTCGGGCCGCCAGGCGACCGGTCTGCTCGGCAGCAGCCATCGCGTGAGCGGTGTCACCCTCACCACGGCCGGACCCAGCCGTGACACGGAGGAGCTGACAGCCGACCTCGTCATCGATGCCTCCGGCCGGGGCTCCCGGGCCACCACCTGGCTCGCCGACCTCGGCATCACCGGCATACCCGAGCACACCATGGACACCGGCCTCACATACGCCACCCGCATCTACCGCGCCCTCGACGGCGCCGAAACCATTCCCGTGATCAACGTGATGGCCGACCCCCGCGGGACGGGCCCAGGACAAGCCGCCGCCCTCGCACCGATCGAGAACGGCCAGTGGATCGTCAGCCTCGGCGGCACCCGCGGCGGCGAACCCACCGCCGATCCCGAGGACTTCGTGCGCTTCGCACGCTCCCTGCGCCACCCCCTCATCGGCGACATCATCTCCCGCGCTCACCCCCTCACCGACGTCACGCTCACCCACAGCACCCGCAACCGCCGCCGCTACTTCGAGAAAGCCCGGAACTGGCCGGAGAACTTCATCGCCCTGGGCGACTCCATCGCCACCTTCAACCCGGTCTACGGCCAGGGCATGAGCGTCGCCGCACAAGGCGCCCTCGCCCTGCACCGCCACCTGGCCCGCACCGGTGACGTCCGCTCGCCCGGCCTGGCCCGCCGCGTCCAACGCGCCACAGCCGGCCCCGTCGAGGCCGCATGGGCCCTGGCCACCGCCCAGGACATCCACTACACCGACGCCCACGACCAGGCCCCCACCCTGCAGGACCGCCTCGTCGCCTCCTTCACCAGCCGACTGTCGCGCACAGCAACCGGATCATTCTTCATGGCCACCGCCCTGACCGACGTCACCAGCATGCGCAAGGGCGCCACCCGCCTCCTGCGCCCCTCCGTCCTGGCCGCCGCCCTCACGGGACCACTCCTGCCCCCGCTCGCGGAACCTCCGCTGACCGAGCGGGAACGCCGCCTCCTGCAACTCGAAGCCCTCAACACGGATTGACGGGCGGTTTCTGGAGGAGACGCCAGAGCGCTGGGGAGGAACGGCCAGTGAGTGGGGTGCCGGGTCATGAACGTGGTGTCCGCCTGGCCCTGGTACGGCATAGGACGCGAACGCGGACAACGCCCCATGTCACAGCTCGGTCCACGGGCAGGGCTTGCCGCCGGCCAGCGGAACCCACACGTCAGAGGTGGGGCCGTGCTCTTCGAGGTCGTCCAGGACGACCGCTCCCAGCGGCACTTCGCGGGCCAGGTCAGCCACGAGGGGATGATGGGCGACCATGGCCTTGAGGTCGCTGATCCGGTTGTCCATCGCCTGACGCCCAGCGCCGGTCAGCACGAAAAGGACCCGGGGAAACACCGGGTACCAGCGCAGCCAGCCGGGCCCGGCGGCAGGTCGGCGCCGACCGACAGGCTGTGGTTCGTACGACCACAGCCTCGCGTACTCGATCAGCTTGGCGGCCAGGCGCTCGCTGCTCATGGTGGCCCGGTCGACCTCGACGAACGCCCTCAGTTTCCGCCGCTGTTGGCCGTCGATGAGGGTGTAGTGCATGAGCGCGTCGGCTACGACCTTCTCGCCGTCGCCGATCGCGTGGAACACCTCGGGGGTCCAGTCGAGGTGGCCGTGTTCGTCGCCGCGGCGGCGGGCATCGGCGACGAATACCAGGTGGGTGCGCAGGACGGTGAGGGTGTGCGGGGTTTTCAGTGAGGCGGCTGTGGTCGAGGTGATTGGGTACGGCGGGCGGCCGCGCAGCGCGGGCCAGTCCCTCGTGAGGCGGGCGCCCTTCGGGGTGAGGTACCAGACCCGGGTGCGGTTGGACTGGGGCAGCACGACGAAGTCGACCAGGCGCTCGCCGAGCAACTGGTTCAGCCGCTCCGAGACCGACTGGCGGGAGCGGTCGGGCCGCAGCAGGACGTGCAACTGGTTGGTGGAGGCCATGCGGTGCTGGGCGAGCGTGGCCAGGAGTTGATGCACGAGAGGCTCCACGGGGCTGGGCGTGAAGCCCGCCGCCGTACGGTCCTTCGGCTGGGCGGTGGTCAGTTCCATTCGTCTTCCTTCGACAGGGGGACAGCGGTGGCGCCGGCGGGGGAGTGCTCGGCGAGGAAGGCGGCGACGCGACCGAGCTGCTTCGCGGCGCGCTCGGTGAGCTGGTCCAGCGGAAGCGCCCCGGCGTTCGCGTAGGCGGCCCGCTCCAGCGCGGGGACGTCCTTCGGGCAGGCCTGGGCGGCGAAGACGTCGTCGAGATGGGGCCCGCGCAGCTGGACGGGCCCGACCCGGCGGCCGTGCACGTTCATGGACACGTAGTGCTCGAACCGCTCCATGGTGGCGACCCGGTCGGGGCTGGGATTGTCTCCCCACTCGGCGGTGATGGGCGCGATCGCAGACTTCGAACCGGCGGTGGTGGCCAGCGTGGACGCGTTCTGCACCAAGGACAGCCGCACCGGCGTGGGAAGGCGGGACAGCAGCTGAGTCATGCCATGGACGTGGCACCGGTACTTGCGGAAATCCTCGAACATCGCGGCGATGGTCTCCGGGGCCGCGCCGGTCAGTGTGATCAGCTCGTCGAAGTACGGGCGGAACGGCACCCGCCTCTCTTCGGGCGTGTCGCGCCGGGAGCGTGCGGCGCGCAGCAGATCGCGGGCGAGCAGCGCGGTCAAGAGGCGGTCGGTGGGCCCGTTGCCGCCCGGGCACACCCACACGATCATCTTGGAGTCCATCGCCGCGCGGATGTTGTAGACACCGATTCCCTGGCCGAGGAAGGCGCGGGTGATGGGGTTGGCGGCAAGGCGGGCGATCGGGTTGAGGACGACGGCGAATGCGTCGGGTGGCAGGGTCGGGAACACCGCCTGCCACCACGCGCGGGTCTCCTCATCCAGCCGGCCCGCCACAGCGGTGAGCGCTGCTTTGCGGAACTTGGCGTCGGTGATCAGGGCCCGTACGTGGAAGATCGTGGCCTGGTCCTCGGGCCGGCCGGCCTGGCAGGCGGCCTCGTTGACCGCGACCAGGACAGTGAGCGCGGCGGTGAGGATGGTGAGTGCGCGCGGGGCGGTCGCGTCGTCCCAGGCCAGTGTGGAGGCGTAGGCGTCGGCGATCGCCTCGACGACCTCGTGCGCCGCCTGGCCCTGGTGCATCCCGAGCGGATTCCACGAACTCACCCGCGGCGAGGGGCCGAGGCCGTTGAGGTCGATCAGCGCGATCCGCGGCATCAGGGCCTCGTGCGCGAGGAACGTGGTGGCCCGCGGCCAGGAGTCGCGGTGCGGGTCGACGAAGACCAGCCCGCCGCCCGCGTGTGCCCAGCCGATCGCCTGCGCCAGGGCCCGCTCGGTCTTGCCGCCGCCCGCCTTGCCGACCCCGACCTCGAACAGGGTTTCCTCGGCGTGGGTGGCGACCAGCCGCTCGCGGCCGTCCGGTCCGCGGTAGATGCCCTGCAGCAGCAACTCGGGCTCGCCGAAGGCGAAGGTCGGCAGGTCACCGGCGAGCACCGGCAGACGGCAGTGCGTGGTCGGGGGCTTGAGCAGGCCGGTCAGCTCCTCCAGCCGGACCCAGTTCGCGCGGGGCGGCTGGCAGTGCCCCCGATTCCAGCGGCGCTCGAAGCCACGGCGGGTGGGCCAGTGGTCGGCGCCCACTCGCCACGGTCCCAGCCTCCAGCCGCGCATGGCCCACCGGGAGCGGCCGCCGAACACGTCGAGGCCGGCCTGGAGTTGGGCGAGCCGGGCCTGGGCGCGGCCCTCGGTGTTCGAGGCGCACAGGACGAGCAGCTGGACTCGGACCAGGTGGTCGTCCTCGGCGAGCTTGCCCAGCGCCTCCGCCGACTCCACCCGACGGGGCACCGGCGGCATCACCAGCCTCCGCCCGGCGCCCGAGCTGGGCTTGTCACTGAGGAGCTGCTGCAGCTGCCAGCCCAGGGAGTCCTCGATGCCGCTGGCGTCCTGCCGCAGCCAGCGCGCGGCCCGCTGGGCCTCCCGGCGTTCGGACCGGCGCGCGGTGCTCATCAGCTGCAGGCGGCGCGCCCGCAACGCCCACTTCGGGGCGCGCTGGATGTCGAGCCGGATCTCGGCGAGGTCGCCGAGTTCGGCGCGCAGGTCGGCCACGGCGTCGACGAGAGGCTGGAGCGGGTCGGGGGTGAGCGGCACCTCGCGCAGCGGAGAGATGAGTTTGCCGCGCAGGATGAACTCGGCCCGCACAGTGTGCGTCCGGGGCTCGTCGACGATCGGCCGGGACCGGTTGACGGTGACGTCCGGCCCGAACGGGGTGATCGACAACAAGCGTTCACCGCCCGCCGGGCCCTCGATGCGGTAGCGCAACGGCGCACTGCCGTCCGCGCGCAGCCGGATCTGTACGGCCTTGGCTCTGCGGGGCGCCCACCAGGGCATGGCCGTGGAGGCGCGGGCGAGCTGCACGCCGCGGCGGAAGATCTCCTCCAGGCTCGGGTCGAAGTGCCGGTTGGAGACGAGCTCCAGGGCCATCCGCTCGGCCGAAGCCTTGGCCGCGAGCCGACGTACCACCAGCTCACCCACGCCCCAGCACGCGGCGATCGCCAGGGCGAGCAGGTACCAGTGGTCGTAGAGCCAGTCGGCGGCGTCGACCAGGCCGGTGACCAGGCCGAGTACCTGACCAGCGGCCGTGTCATCGGCCCGGTCGGTCAGGTACGGGGCTGCGGAGTCCACGTCGCTACTCCCTTCTTGATAGTGCGGGTGAAGAACCAGTCGGTGATGCGGAGGTCGGTGAAGGTGCCGCCGCGGTCCATGCCGGCCCACACCAGATGGACCACCGCCTTGTCCGGGCTGCCGTCGCGGCGAGCGATCGCGGCCTGGATACGGAAGCGAGCGGTGGCGAACGCCGGGGCTACCACCTGGCCCGAGTCGGGGAAAACCTCTGGCCACTTCGCGCGGCCGACTCCGGTGGCGTCCGCGCGAAGTAGAGCGCGCCCGGCGGTAAGCAACTCCCGCTCGTCGTCGGAGGCAAGGTCGACGGGCCAGGCGGCCTCCAGGTTCCGCTGGACCGCCGGGTCGCCGGCCACGCCCTCGCCGTGCGGCGGCAGAGCGGACTCGACGGCCGACGGGGTCGATGCGGCGGGCGTCGCGGAGCGAGACGTGCCAGCGGTCGGCTTGCTGGCGGGAGGCACTGTGGCCGCCGATGATGGATCCGTAGTCGCGTACGCGGTCGACGCCGGGGCCGGTTGCTCCTGACCGTGCGGCACGCCCAGCAGGGCGATACCCGCGACGGCGAGCACGACGGTGCTCAGCAACAGCAGGCGCGGTGAGCGCGGGGCGGTGGTCACAGCAGCCGCGCTCCCCCCGCAAAACCCGACATCGCGTTGACGGCGTCCAGGCGCACCACGGTCCCCGGGCGGGGAGCGTTGACCATTTTTCCGCTGCCCACGTAGATCCCGACGTGATAGATCGTGGAATCGCGTCCGGGAGCGGTGGCGTAGAAGACGAGGTCACCGGCCTTGAGCGCGCTCGTGCCGAGGCTGGCCGGGATCCGCTTGCCGACACCGGCCTGGGAGGCCGCGACGCGCGGCAGGCTGATGCCGACCTTCGCGTACGCGTACTGGGTCAGCCCGGAGCAGTCGAAGCCCTTGATGTTGGTGCCGCTCTTCCCGCTGGGGGAGCAGCAGATGCCGTACGACTTGCCGCTCGCGTTGCCGCCGCCCCACGAGTACGGGACACCGCGCTGGGAGAGCGCCGCCTCGATGATGGTGCGGATCTGCCCGGACACGTTCTTCAGGCCCGGGTCCTTGGCGGCCGCCGTGTACTGGTCGATCCAGCCCAGCACATTGGCGACGTACTCATTGGAGTGGTTGTACTGCAGGATCGCGGCCTTCAGCTGCGCCCGCTTCGTCAGATCACGGCCGTTGCCGCACAGGTAGATCGCGGCGCCGAGGGCGGCGTCGTCGGCGTTGTGCGGGTCGGCGGCCTTGTCGCCGCCTGTGTCCTTTCCGACTCCCTCCCAGGTGGACGGCAAGAATTGGAAAGGACCGACCGCGCGCTCCCCGGTGGCGGTGCCGTCCCAGCGGCCGTTGTCGGTGTCGGGGAAGACGGTGGTGTTGCCGCCGGCCCCGGAGCCGTTGAGGAGCACCCCGTAGATGCGCGGGCGGATGTCGCCGCCTGCGGCGATGTTCCGGCCGATGGCGTGGTTGGACTCGACCTTGGCGATCCCGGCGAGGATCGGCCAGCGCATGCCCTGGCACGTGGGCACATGCTTGCCGACCTGCTGGACGGCCTTCTTGTAGGCGGTGAGCATGCGCGGCGGGATGTCCGCGGCACTGCCGCCCTCGGCGATCCCGCCGTCGTCCTGCGCCCACGTCTTCAGCGCGACGTAGGCGCTGATCGCGTTCCCTACCGGTACGGCACAGCACACGGCGGCGAACAGCAGCAGGACCACCACACACCCCCACCGCGCCATGCGGCGCCGGGCCGGCCTCACTCGTCCTCACCGCCCTCCCGCTGCCGGTCCCGCTCCTGGCGCATCCGCTCGGCGTCGGGCGCGGTCCGCCGCATCAGCTCCTGGAACCGGGCTCGCGCCTCGTCACGGGTGCTGCTGGTGCCTGCGCCTGGGGGAAGGACCGGCCCGGGCCTGGTCGGTTCCGGGCTTGCCGGACGACGGGGCGCACCGCCTGTGAGCCGCGTCGGGGACGTCGGCGGCGTGGACGCCAGTGCGGCGCTGCCTCCGGCCGGAGACGTCGGCGCGCCGGGCCGCGGGGCGGCCGGCCTCGTACGGCCCGCGGAACTGGAGGAACCGGTCGGACGCGGAGCCGGGGCCGCCCGGGTCGGCAGGCGACGGCTGACGAACGGGCCGGGTCCGCCCCTGTCGTCGGTGCGCTCCCGCAGGACACGGGACACATGACGCCCCGTGTCGGCCCAGGCCCGGCCGTCCTCGCGGACCGTGTTGCCCCACACCCGCACCTGCTGCCGGGCATCCTGCGAATACCGCGAGCCTCCCGACCGGGCCCGGCGGACGCCTGCCGGCAAGCCGGCCGTCGCCCCGTACGCGGTCCGGCCGCCCCGGTTGAGGATGCGGTAACCGCGGAAGCGCACGAGGCGGTTGTGGGCCCGGGTCGACAGCAGTGTGCGGTCGGCGTGCTGGTCGTGCAGCACCTGGCCGGTGTCGCGGTCGACGACCTGCCCGTGCTCGTTGCGGTACCGGTCAGGCGGACCTGAGGGCCGGCGCGGCCCGGTGCCGCCTGAACCGCCGTCCCCGCCGTCCGGCGGGCCGCCCGGGTTCGGGTCGCCGTCGGCCGTGGGCTTGCGCCACTTGGCCAACTGCTCCTTGTCCGGCCGGCGGCCGATCAGCAGCCAGTGCGCGCCCTTCGCGCCGAGCCGTGCGCCCAGGGAGCCCACGGCCGCGGCCGCGGTGAGCGGAGCCAGACCGCGCCCGGCTTCGGCAGTGGCATCAGCAAGCACCCGGCCGGTGTCCACCGGCATGCCCGCACCGTCGGACAGAGAGGTGAGCGCGCCCAACAGACGCTGGCGGGTGCCGAGCATCCCGTACCGGCCGCCACCGCCGCCGGTGAAGGCGCGCAGTCCGCCGCCGTATCCGCTCATCGCTGCGGGGGAGTTCATAGCGAGCGCGGCGCCGAGCTCGGAGGTGTCGCCCGGCAGGTGGGTGCCGCCGACCTTGGCGTAGCGCATCCGCATGGCCATGCGCCGGCCGAAGGACGTGATCCCGGTCAGCAGCCTGCGATGCCCGGCCGCACCGGCGATGGCCAGCACGTCGATCAGCAGGATTCGTTCCACCATCAGGTCCGGGCCGTCGGTGATGGTGGCGTCGACGGCGATCCCGAAGAACGGCACGAAGGCGCAGATCCCAACCACGGCCAGGGCCGAGATGGCCCAGATCGACAACCACTTCCAGACCGACTGGCGCGCGGGCCCGGGCAGCATTCCCGCGATGAGGGTGACGCCGCCGGCGGCCGCCGCCGCGGCGCAGACGCCCTGGGTGCCGAGCATCACGATCGCGCTGGACAGCAGCATGCCGCAGATGAACAGGGCGGCGATCAGCAGCAGGGCGGCGCCTCCGACGCGCCACCAGGTGGGTTTTTCGGCGTAGGCGGCGCACGTTTTGCCGACGTCGCCGGCCTTCTTCATGTCGTGCAGGAAGGCGTCGAACTCACGGTCCTCGTCGGTGACGATCGCGTTGGAGGCGTCCAGCAACTGGCCGCCAGGGGTGAGGGAGGGCAGGCTGCCGCTGCCGTGGGAGGCGTCGCCGTTGCCCTGTTCGCAGAGGTCTTTGGCCGCACCGGTGAGCAGACTGCAGGCGTCCTCCCGGCCGTCCGAGGCCTCTTCGCTGGTGTCGTGTTCGCAGTGTTCTCTGGCCGCACCGGAGAGCAGGCTGCAGGCGTTGTCCTCGTCGTCATCCTTCTGGGCGCCGGCTTTGTAGCCGCCGGTGACCCACTTCAGGTGGACGGCGTACGCCGTGCGGTCGGAAGCCTTGGCCGGGTCGAGGATGCGCCCGTACTGCAGCAGCATGAAAGGTTTCGTGATCAGCGCGTTGGTGATCGAGTCCTGGAGCGGACGGGCCACGTCCGTCGCGGAGATCGGGGCTCGGGCTTCCCGCTCCAGGCACTTGACCTCCTCCATGCCGGCCATGCCGTCGCACGGGCCACGGCTGGCGAGCTTGCCGCCCCAGTCGTAGGAGTTGACGCTCTCCTTGGCGACCTCGGCGGCCACCTGCTGGCTCTGCCCCAGCGGCCCGTCCTGGGCGAGCAGGTAGTCGGGGCGGACGAAGGCCGACGCCGCGAAAGCCGCGATCAGCAGGGTCAGGAAGATTTCGCCCAGCCCGCGCCCGACCCGCCCGCGCACGATCATGAAACCGGCGAAGACGAACGCCCAGGCCAGCAAGAGCGCCTTCAGCCCGAGCGTGTCGACGACCACGTCGTTGTAGGCATCGGCGACCTTCTGCGCCGGGCGGGTGAGGATCTTCAGTAGCGGGAACCGGAAGGCGAGCTCGATCGACCAGCCCGCCAGTCCGACCAGCAGCCGGATGAGGGTGAACAGCCCGGACAGGGCGAAGGCCAGGGCTTGCGCCTTGAAGGCGAAAATGGATCCCCCTGAAGCGTTCAGCTCGTAGCCGTTGATCGGCACCCCCTCCGAGGAGGTGATGTTCAGCGGCGCGAGCAGGTCACCGGTCTCGCTGTCGCCGCTCGCCGCGTACACGACCTGGCTGTTCACGATGAGGAACACGCCGGTGAGCAGCACGACGAAGCCGGCCGAGCGGAGAGTCGCGCGGTCTGGACGGAACATTTCAGCGCCGCCTTTGCCCAACGGCGCTCCGGAGCCGCCACACCACGAAGGCGGCTAGGCCCGCACCGGCCGACACCAGCCTCCACGCCGCACCGGCAACGCCCGGCTGCTCGGCGGAGGCAGTCGTTGTGGTGCCCCGCTCGCAGGAGTCTTTGACCGGGCCCACGATCAGGTCGCACGGATCCTGGTCCGCGGGGCGGGCGTCAGCGGCGAAGGCCTGCCCCGTGTCCGGCCACCACGCCTGAGGCACACCCACCCCGACGGCCAGGACGAGCACGCCGAGAGCGAGGGCGATGACAATGAGGACACCCGCGGCCGCAGCACGGCGCCGAGAGAGGTCCCAGGAAGAAGAGGTCATCAGACGATTTCCTTCGGACGGGGCCCCGCGGCCTCACCAGCGAGCGGCTCAGGAACAGACGGCGAGGCGGCGCTCGTGCGGCGTCCTGGTGTGGTGGTGATGGACGTGGTGATGCGCGGGATACGGGGGATGGAGACTTTGACCCGGCCGGTGTTCTGCCGCGGGCAGGTCAGCAGGAACTCGCCCTCCCGGCCCTTGCGGCCGACGGGGGACAGGCCGGTGGTCACCAGCCGGAGCAACTCCGGGTCGTTCTGGTCGAGGCCGACGAACTCCAGGCCGCGGCGGGCGCGTTCGCGGTCGGTGGTGCGGGCGAGCGCGCGGTAGGCCATCAGGCCACGGTCGGGGCCGAGTTCCTCGGCGTCGTGGGAGGCAGCGAGGAGGCCGGCGCCGTGCTTGCGGCCGTCGTGGAGGATCTCGTGCACCAGCGCGGTGCCCTCGGCCGACGAGGTGAGCCAGTACAACTCGTCCGCGACCACCGCGGTGAACCGCGCCGGGTCCTCGAACGCGGTCTGCCGGGCGAGTGCGGCGATCAGATACAGCACGGCGCGCCCGATCAGCGCCTCCAGCGGCTGCTGATGCAGGACCTCCGGATTGTCGAAAGCCGCTTTGGGCGGCAACTTCAGACCCGCCGTCGTGATCACGATCATGTCGGAGGCGCTGGAGGCGTCCAGCCGCACCGGCGGCAGCGTGGGATCGAAAACCATCCGGGCCAGGGAGTTGGTGGCCACCACGCGGACGAGGCCGGCGAGGCTGGCGGCTGCGTCCTGGCGCTTTCCCACCTCGCTCGTGGCCATCTCCTCGAGGACCTGAATCACACGGTGCATGGACGGCTGGGCGTGGGCGGCGGCCTGCTCGACGGCGTGGTGCAGGACCTCGCCGTTGGTGCTCATCGGGCCGATGCCGAGCTGCAGAGTGAGGTAGGACAGGGCGTAGTGGCGGCCTTCAGGGCCGTCGAACATGCGCAGCGGGTCGATGGACACCTCGGCCTGGGCGGCGTCGATGATCTGGACGCGGCCCTTGGCTGCGGTGCGGGCGAAGGTGGCCCACTCGCGTACGGGGGTGCGGTCGATGCAGATCGCGCAGCCGCCGCGGGCCCACACCGCCTCCGCGATCAGCTTCTGCAGGACGCTCTTGCCCGCTCCCAGGTCCCCGACGATGCCCATGGAGGCGGACGCGTCGACCTTGGGCGCATCTGCCACGTTGATCATCACGGGGCGGCTGGTACCGCAGTCCAGGTCGATGCCCAGGCACATTCCGTTCGGGTCACCGACCTCCGCGGTGGTGAAGGCCCCGCCCAACGCCCAGTCCTCGGAGACCTGATGTTGCGTGAACTCCCGCACCACGCCGGGCCGTACGGTGCCGGGCAGGCCGAGGGTGAACAGGGCCTCCTGCAGGCCGGCAGGGCGCACCGCCCGGTAGTCGGCGCCACCCAGCAGCGCGGCCAACGCCCGGGCGCGGGCGTCGCAGACGGCGGCGGTCGGCCCCCACACCGTCAGGACGGTGACGGACTGCACCTCGACCTCGACCGACGTACGCGACAGGCGGGCATCCAGCTCGCCCAGGTCGCGGGCGGCCTCGGTCAGCGAGGCCGGCATCCCGGTGGGCCGCGCGTCGTACTGGTCGGCCTGGTCGATGAGTTCGTTCTTCTTGCGCCGCACCTGGTCGCGGGCCTTCTCCGCGGACACCAGAGTGAGGTCGACGGCGTAATCGACGGGGAAATCGAGGGTTTCCAACTGCGCGAACAAGTCGGCCGCGTCCTGGCTGACCGCAGGCGGGCACTCGGCCAGCACCAACTGCGCCTGATAGCCCACCCCAGCCTCGGATTCGACCTGCAGCCAGCGCCGCCCCAGCGGCGAGCCGGTGTTCAGCCGCCACCAGGCCTTGCGGCCCGACCGCGTGATCCGGCCCGCGCTCTTGAGCTCGTCGACGTCGTCGAGGTCGGGGTCGATGCCGCCTTCCTGCAGGCGCACTTGACCGAGGTCGGCGTAGCTGGGGGAGCGCAGCACCCCGTCACGCAGGTGCCCGCCGTACAGATCGCTGGTCTCGGCTTCCGCCAGCAGCGGCTCGGCAAGGCCTCGATGGAGGGCGTGCTGGATCATCCACACGATCTCCGCCGGGCGCGCCGGACGGAAGGCGATCCCGCCGGCGAGCGCGGCCTCCACCCGGGAGGCCTGCTCGCGGTAGGCACTCACCTCGCGCCGTGCCACGGGCGCCGGGCGCATGCCCAGCATCGGAGACAGCTCCGCCCACGCCGCACCGAGCGACGCCGACACCTGTAGACCGGTCTGATCGGTCTGCAGCGGCACCGCCAGCCACAATGTGCGGCGGTGCATCTCCTGGTCGTCCAGCAGATCCAGGGCCGCCTCGACGTTCTCCACCCACGGGTGCGCTCCCGCGTCCGGTGCTGTCTCGGCCGGCTCGATGCCCTCGATCATCCGCAGGGCGATCTCGCCCGGGTCGACCTGCGCGCACACTCCGAACAACCGTGGCGCCCCGGACAACGACCTCACCAAATGTGTGATCTTGGCGAGCTGTTCGTCGCGGACCGCGGCGGGCACGTAGGTGCCCTGGACGGTCTCTTCGTTCTGTCCCTGCGCGTCCGGGCCCGGGTGAAGGCGGTAGACGGCCCACACGCTGCCGTGCGTCGACCAGAGAAGGTGCCCGGCGATGTGACGGATCGGAACCCTCATCGCACACCCCCGCCCTGCGAGGTGAGTGCGAGCAGCTGCTGAACACCCGACACCGGCCCCACCGGCACTGCGGGAGCGGCCGGCTCCGTGCGACGACGCGTGGACGTGCGAGCTGCGGCCGGGTTCGGGTGCGGCGCCCGGCTGGTGTGCCGCTGAGCCGGGCGGGACGGTGTGGCTGCCAGAGCGGGGCTGAGTGTGTCCTCGATCGTGAAGCCGCCGAGCAGCGGGTGGGGAGCGCGGTCGCGGGCGGCCCGCCCGCCGATCCGCCCGCCCTGGGGCTGCCATCCCAGCAGCACCCAGCCCAAAGCGGCCTGCATCGGGGCACGGCCCCGGATCTTCGGACGGCGGACTGCCCAGATCGCCAGCAGCCACGCCGCGATCGGGATCGGCCCCAGCATCGACCACCAGCTGATGGTCTTGACCAGAAGGAAGCCGCCGACGGCGGCGACCGCGATCTGCGCAGGTGTATACGGGCCGAGGGGGATCTTCCAGTCCGCGACCTTCCCCAGCACCCAGGGATGGCGACGGGCGGCGGTGTAGAAGCGCCCTACCCGCCCAGCCGCGGCGGCCGCGCTCACAGCCAGCCTCCCGCGCCGACGGAGTGCTCCCGCACGACCGCATCAGAACCGCGCTCGATTCCGGGGACAGCGGGCGCGCCCTTGGCCGGGTTCTTGACCTCGTCCTCGAACATGTCCGAGAGGTCCTCGCGGGAGTTGTACAACCCCAGCGCGGTGATCATCAGCAATAGGGCGCCGATCCCCGCCTTGAGGCTGAATTTTTGGATCATGATGACGACGACGAGCACGAGCAGTCCGGCCTGCAGACCCTTGGTCGCCCAGTCCTGGAGCATGGTGATCCACGAGTCGCCGAGGTCGTCCAGCTGCCCGGCGAGCATCAGGCTGTTCACGGTGTTCACCGGGCACCCCCGTGCTGAGCGGTGCCGGACTCAAGCGCTGCGACTTCCCACCGGCCCGAGCGGGCCGTGAGCGTGAGCTCGTACGCCAGCGGCCACCGCCCGCCCAAGTCCCGGGCTTCCACGTGTGCGAGGACGCGGACCTTCGTGCCGTCGGCCGGCACCTGCTCGGCGGCCGCAGCCTCCTCGACGGCGGAGACCTGCTGCACCGTGACCGTCGTGTACGGGGCGGGCGAGACGGCGGTGAGCTGCACGCCGGGTGCGAGGTAGCGGTCCACCTCTCCGGCACCGGTCAGGTAGGCGGCGAGGAACTCCCCGAGCGCGGACGACAGATCGCCCTCCGGGACACTCACGCCGTACGACGACTTCGGCACCTCGGCCCGGGACGGGCCGATCACCACGCCCGGCGCACCGGTCACGGCGAACGAGGCGCCTGCGCGATCGGCGGCCACCGGCACGGCGTAGTACCGCACCGATCCGTCGGCGTATTGCGCAGCCACCGTGACCGACCACGCACCGTCGGAGCGCTGCGCACTGCGCACCGCCATCACGGACTGAGGCGTCGACTGCGCATCCGCGGCGGGGTCGGGCAGTTCGACGTTGGGTGCCATCGACTGCGCAAGCCGCGCCTGCGCACTCGTCGCGTCATCCGCGCTGCTGCGCAACCACGTGCTGACGAACAGCTGCGCATAGCCGGACGGGTCGGCGGCCACCGCCGTGGTGCGCACGGCGGTGGGCTTGGTCGAGGTGGCCGCCTCGACCGTGGTCGGGGTGGAGGTGACGGCGACGCCCAGGGCGATCGGGCCGGCCGCGATGACGGTCCAGAACGCCAGGCGCGAAAGACGGACGCGGCGCCGCATCGCCTCCAGCCGGGCGCCTGCCGCCATCGGAGCAGCGGCCTCGCTCGTAGAGGCCTGCTTGCCAGGAGACATGGTCAAACTCCCAGGTCAGAACGAATGTTGCTGACCTTGAGAAAACCCGCCGACCCCGACCCGACCACCGACCACGAGACCCCGACCACGGTCACGATGGAGACACGAAGTCCATGGTCGGGGTCATGGTCGGCCCGACCATGACCCCGACCATGGGTCAGCCGCGAGCTGGCGACCGCTCACCCTGTCCTGCGCAAGCCCCTACTGCCGGCGACCGCTGCGAGGCCTTCATGCCGCGCGGCTATCGGACCCGTACACCGATGCGCAGACGGCATCCGCCCGGGACGGCGGCGGAGCCTCGCAGCGCGCCATCCGAACCTGCGCACCCGAACATCAGGAACCCGCGGGCGGACTGCGCAGCCGCTCCACGCCACCCGACTGCGCACGACCCTCGACCAGTTGCACAGCCCCGATTGCGCACCGCCCGTCCGGGTCTGCGCAATCGGGCCTGCGCACCGAGTGCCCGCCGGGCTGACGCCGCGTGGTCGGCCCGACCATGAGCCCGACCACGGCAGCTAGACGGGCATGTTGCCGGATCGTGACCGATGGTCGGGGCTGGTGGCCGTCAGCCTGGTCGGGGTCGGCGAGTGAGCTGACGTCATGGAACACACGCACGCCTCCACACCCAGGACCACCGGCCGCCCCACCTCGGCGAGCCTGGTGCGCCGCCGTGGCCACCGCGCGCAGCCGGCGTCGGGGGCACGGCGGTGAGCCGCTTCGGTGTGGGGATCCGCCGGGGCGTGATGGCCGGCGATCAGTTCACCCAGATCGCCAACGCGCTGTTCCGCGACGCCCAGCTGTCGTTCAAAGCGAAGGGGATCTTCGGGTACGTCAGTACGCACCGAAACGGCTGGCAGGTGACGATCGCCGACCTCGTCCGCCTGGGCCCGGACGGACGGGAAACCGTCCGTACCGCCCTGAAGGAACTGGAGGCGCACGGCTACCTGATCCGTGAACGCCTGCGCCGCCCGGACGGCACCCTCGGCGAGATCGTCTACTGCATCACCGACCGCCCGGCCACCCTGGACATCGCGCTGATCGAAGCCGACTTGGTGGTCACCGCCCCCGAGACCGACTCGACCGGCGGGTTCGGTGCGGGGATCCGCCGGGGCGTGATGGCCGGCGACCAGTTCACCCAGATCGCCAACGCGCTATTCCGCGACGCCCAGCTGTCCTTCAAGGCCAAGGGACTGTTCGGACTGCTCTCCACGCACCGGGAGGGCTGGCGGATGACCGTCACAGACATCGCCCGCCGCGGCCGCGACGGCGAGTCAGCCGTCAAGAGCGGGCTGAAGGAACTGGAGAAACACGGCTTCCTGGTCCGCGAACGCGAGCGCGACCCAGACGGCACCCTCGGCGCGGTCGCTTACCTCATCACCGATCTGCCGGCCCTGCAAGACACCAGGTCACAACCAGAGTCGGGTTTTCCACCAGTGGATGACCCTACGTTGGCTGATCGATCCACTAAGAACACCATCAGTAAGAAGACCAACAAGCAGCACACCAGTTCCCTCCGTCCGTGCGACCGCGCCGAAGCCGCGAGCACGAACGGAAGGACAGCCCCCCCGGACGCGGCAGCGTCCTCGACGCCTCCACCCCCGGCAGACGAGATGCATCCGGGGATCCGGCTGCTGCTCGAGATCGGAGCGAGCCGTCCCGAACTGCTGCTGACCGGGAAGCCGCTGACCGATCAGGGGCGAGTGGCGACCGTGATGATGGACGCCGGCTGGAGTGCTGCGCAGCTGCGCCACGTCATTACCGACCGGCCCCTGCCGCGCCCGGTGCGTACCTCGGTCGGGGCGATCATCGCCGCCCGGCTCCGTGCCGCCCAGGCCTACCCGCCGCCCGCCACTGCGGCGGACCACCACGATGCGCCCCCGTGGGACCAGCCGCTCGCTTCGGCGCCAACCGGACGGTCGTCGACGTCCGCCGCCCGCACGGTGACCGAGGCCCTGACCTACCGGGCCCTCGTCGAATGCGCCGGCTGCGGCGCTCCCGGAACCGCCCCCGGCGAAGACCTCTGCCCGGCCTGCCTCGGCTGGCCGCTGTGCCAAACCTGCCCCGGACCCACACCGCGGCGCGCCCACCCCGACGGCGACGGCAGCTGCACCTCCTGCCATGCCGCGCTGACCCGCGAGAGCGAAGGAAGCAGATCATGACGGACACCCTGCGCACCCCGCCGCCCACCGCCACGCCCTCCTTGCGGCCCTTCGCCGGCGACCCCACCCGGTGGGAGGCGGAACGCTCACGCGCCCTGCGGACCGGCCACGTCCGCGGCACCGCGTGCTCAGCCGCGTGCGAGCCCGTGCTGGTGTACGAGCGCACCCGGTGGGGCTGGCTCGCCTGGACCATCCCCGGCGACGGCACCCTGCCCGAGCAACCTCATCAGATCGGCGTTCTCACCCCGTCCGCGTCGCGTGTACAGCGCCTGGCCCTGCGTTGGCTGACCAGGCGCCCCGCACAGCGCATCGCCCTGGCCCTCACCATCCCCGGATCCCTGAGGCTCTCCGCCGCCGCCGTCGCCCCCATCAGCCTGGTCGTCGGCCTGTTCGCTCTAGTCCGCGGCATTCCCGTCGACGTCGTGCTGCCGGCGATGCTGCTCGCTCCGCTGCTCGCCGAGTACCTGCCGGGACAGCTGGACGCGCGGGCCCGCGAACACGTGCGCACTGTCGAAGACGACGCCGCCTGCCGGTACCTGCAGCGCCTCGCCACCCTGCACACCTCCCTCGTCCAGGCCGCCGCCGGCAGCGACCGCTACGAGCTGCGCCGCTCGGCCGAGATCGGCCAATGCCTGCTGTGGGACTCCGCCGGCCTGCTCCAGAACCAGGACACCCGCTCGGCCTCGGCCGACCTCATCGCCCGCGAACGGCTGATGGTCCAGCTCGCCGACCAGGTCGCCCAGATGCTGAAGCGCACCCACACCGAGGACGGCCCAGCCGACGCGGACCAGCCCCGCGGGCACGAGGGGCCGTTGGGCCCGTACCCGCCCGGCTTCGAGCAGACGGCACGGCCCGCACCTCGACGCACGTCCGGTACGTCACCACTGAAGGGATTCCACCCCATGCCCCAGACCCAGCCCGATCACGCTGCCCGCGCTGCGGACGTCTACCTGCTGTTCGCGCACGAGCCGTACTACCCCGGACCCGGCGCCCAGGAGATCAACACGACCCTGGTGCCTGCTGCCTCGCTGCTCCACCCCCGGGTACAGCAGCCCGACGGGGCCCAGATCCACGACCGTCTCACCCGAGGACGCCAGCCGGGCGAGATCGTTCCGCTGGCCACCCTCACCCATGAACTGGGTGGCGGTGCCGACTGGCCGACGGTCGGCGACTGGGAACGCATCACCACCGACCTGCTGCAGCTCGTCCGCGACGGGGAGTGCGATGCCCTCAGCCTCGGCCTGCCCGAGATCGCACGTGCCCTCATCTGCACCGGACCGCACAGCCACGTGCGCGCCTTCGACGCCGCGGCCGGTGAGTTCATCGCCTACGGACCAGCGGAGCGTGCCGCCGTCCTGGCCGAGGTCGACACGTTCCTCGCCTGCCTGGCGGCCGAGCAGGACCTCTGGCCCGGCGACGGCCTCCTGGCCCCGCTCTGCCGGCGCGCGTGAGACCGCGATGAGCCGCAGGCCGCATGGGCCCGACCGGCCCCGAGGGAAGCGGAGTGCAGACGCTGTTCGGATATGAACCACGGGCGGTGTGGGCGGACTTCCAGCGACTGCTCCACCGCCTGACACACCGGGCAAAGGGCAGAACACCCGCTGCCTGAATATCGTTCTCTACTGCTTCAAGGGCGCCCGCGAACGGGCGGAGCGGCCCGGCGCTGGGCCGAGCCGCTCCGATCACCGCTCCGCTCCCCGGCCCAACGCCGGGCCGCCGTCAGAGCTTCAGCCAGACCAGCAGCAGGGCCACGACGGCTGCGACGACGCCGATGACCGGGATCGACGCGGGGTGCGCCACGGCGATCATTCCGACAACCACCGCCGCGATCACGACCATCGCGAATTCGGTGCGCTTGTCGTTGTTCACTGGTCCTCCAAGATCTCGAAATAGTCCCGCCGTCCCGGCGATCGGTACGACGGTGGAGGGCTGAGGGGTTAGCCCCGCAACAACCTCCAGACCCACCACTCGTCGGTGTCCGCTTCCAGCAGTTCGGCGGGTTCGCCCTTTGGCCGACAGGACTGGGCATGAAAAACGCCCCCGCCGGATCGGTCCGGTGGAGGGCGTGCTGAAGATGAACATGTGCAGAGTGGCCATTCAAGAGCTGGCCTCTAAAAGGTGTATGCCCCGCGTGCGCCGCTCGCGTCCGGGGTGCAGAACGGGGCATTGAACAGCCGGACGCCCCAGACGATCGTCTGGGGCGTGGCGGTGATCACTACCTACCGTTCGCGCAGCAGGCTCAGCGGGAGAGGCCGGCAGTCGCCGCCGCGCCGGTCGCGGAGGATGCTGACGTCGCCGAGCAGCTCCCGCAGCTCCTCCTCCTGCCCTTCGGCGTACGCGTAGCGCTCGGGCAGGGTCTCCAGCAGGTGCCTCCACTGGCGCTGGCCCGCGCGCACGCACGTGCCCCCGCAATTGTGGGTGAGCAGGTTGTCCTCAAGGGTGAAGATGTGGCCGTCAGGCACGACCGCGCACATCACTTCCTCCACGCGGCCGGTGGGCATGACGGAGACCACCGTCCAGTCCGCTGGCTGAGGCTGCGACATAGCTGCGGCAAACCGGGCGCGGTGCTCGGGGAGAAGGAAAAAGTCCTCTCGGAGCGTGCTCGCCAGCAGCGCGACGCGATGTAGAGGGCTGGGCTTGCTGCCGTACCCAAGGCGATGTTCGGTGCGAATGCGGCCTGTCGCCATACCAAGGCGGGCGGCGACGTCCTTCACGACCTCGATGTGGGCAAGGTCAGCTGAACTGATGGTGGCCGACCCCTTTCGCACGCTGCCGTCCGCAGCGAAGTACCCGGCCAGCCAGCCGTAGGGGTAAGACTGAGACTCGTCAAGCGGTGGCGGCTGCTTCCAAGAGCGTGGAAGGTCGAGGACAGTGACCTTGTCCGACTCCTGCCTGGAGCGGCAGCCCGAAAAGTACGGCAGAAGAGCCTTGTCCTTGTCCCCGCACAAATAGGCGCGGGCAGGCTGGATCTGACCACTGCCCAGGGCTGGAGCAGTGCCGTCGCCGAAGGTGAAGCCGGCCATGATGCCGATGGCGGATGGCGTGACGTTATGCCGAACGTGCCCGTACATCCCGGCAACGCGAGCACCTTCGGGCAGGCTGGCTGTGGTTCTGAACTGGTAGTCGGTGCGCCCGGCAGCCTTGCGCACAGGCCAGAGATGATCTGCCGTGGCGACCACGGTCTTCTCGTCTCCGTATCGCTTGAGTTTGACTTCGTGAGTCGGCTGTTGCCCGAAGGATTCGACTGTGGCGTCGCGCCATCCACCACCGCGCCCGAGGACTCGCACCTCCATGCCGACGCACTCGCGCAGGGATTTGATGCCCTGGTCAGTGATGAATCGGGTGTCCGGATGCAGGCAGTTGTTGTGCGCGAAGCCGAGCGCGTACAGACGTGGCGGTTCGACCCCGAGGGTTCGCGCCTCCTTGAGGAGATCCTCCTTCGTACGCACAGGCTCCCACTTTCCGCACAGCGGGAACCGCACCCGCCACGGCTTCCAATTGTGGGCGATCGCCGGGATCCGGGCCCGGTCGCGCTTTGTGTTCTCGATTCCCACGTACACCAGCGTGTCGGCAGGGTCGGCGTGCTGTTCCATCCATTCCCGGCACGGGATCTGTTTGATCAGACGGGTGCAGGGGGCCAGCCGGTCGTTGCCGAGGAACCGGACGTCGCGGAACACCTCCCAGGGGGTGCGCCCGTCGGCGACCTTCGTCAGGGGGACACCGAGAAGTTGGCTGGTGTCGTCGGCGAACCTCCACAGATCGTCGTCCTCTATGCCCGTGTCGGCGATCAGGAGGGTGAGGTTGTGGGTGCCGTGCTTCCGGGCGACGCGGACGGCGACGGCGAAGGACCCGATGCCGCCGCTGAACTGGACGACGTGTCGTCGGACGGTGAAGGCTCGCCGGTCGGGGGTCGTCTGCAGGGACATGGGCGGAGCTCCTTCTCGTGAGGTGAGTCGGTGGAGGGCGTCGGCCAGGCGTTGCCGCACCTGGCCGACGGGCGAGGGGAGGGTCCGGGACCAAGGGGTTCCGGACCGCCGTGGGGACGGGTTAGGCGGCCAGGGCAAGGCTGGGGAGCAGCCGTTCGCCCAGCCAGCGGGCGGCGTTGACGCTGACCGCGTTGCCGATCTGGAGGATCGCCTCGGTCTGGTTGCCGCGGATGATGAACTCCTCCGGGAAGCGCTGGACGAGCTTGAGCTCTTCCACCGCCAGCATTCGCAGCGTGCAGTCGTCCACGGTTGGGGCCGGGATGACCAGCGAGTGGTGCGGCTTGCACGCCACTGTGGTCAGCGGCGCGGCGGTGGTGCGCGGGGCGCCCTTGCGGCCGATCGGGACGATCAGCGCGTGGTGGCGGCCCTGCGCGGCCAGGGCGGGCACCGGGCCGGTGATCGGCAGGGCTGTGCCGTGGTTGCGCAGCATCACGATGTGCGGGTCAGTGCCGAACCGCTCCAAGCCCACCGCGATCCGGGCCCGGGTCGCGGCCGCGTACGGCTTGAACTTCTTGAAGTTGGGTCGGCCGTCACCCACCCTCTGGCCGGTCAGGTTCCAGTCGATGATGTCGCCGACCGGGCGGGTCAGCGGCGTCAGCTCCAGGTGGCCGCACGTCCGGTTGGGGCAGTGGAAGGTGTACTCGACGCCCCACTTGCCGATGCGGCGTGCCTTCGGGTCCTTCCATACCTGGTTGGCCAACACCGGCCCGCACTCCGGGCAGATCGCCTCCGGGCGTACCCGCACATCCGGCAGGGGGAGACCCTTGCGGGTGAAGACGATGTAGATGCGGTCGCGCAGTTGCGGCGGCAGCAGGTTGTCCCCGCCGCCCAGGTGCGCCGAGGACGCGTTGACGATCTGCACGTTGTAGCCGAGCAGTTCCATGCCGCGCAGCCACCAGTCGAACAGTTCCCAGTCGGTGGCGAACTCGGTGACGTTCTCGATCAGCACGGCGTCAGGCCGGTGCAGGTCCGTGACCGCCAGGACGTCCAGGGCGGAGGCCCTCGTCTGTACGAAGGTGGCTTCCTTGGCGCCCTCGTCCTTGCCGGTGAGGCTGAGGCGGGTCTGTCCCCGGGTGCGCTTCTTCCCGCCGGCGGGGCTGGCCTCGGTGCACAGGATGGAGGCCCAGACCACGCGGGTGCGCGGCAGGTTGCGCTTGTCGTACTTGTGGATGTCCTCGCACTTGTGCTCGGCGTGCGGGTGGTTGGTGCGGTGGGTCCAGACGGACACGGGATCGTGGTTGATCGCCAGCTCAAGCAAGTAGCCGGCCTCCTCCAGGCCGCGGCTGCTGCCTCCGCAGCCGCAGAAGAGGTCGATGAAGGGGATGGGCCCCAGGGCGGCCTTGAGCCGCGCCAGTTCGAGAGATGAGAGAACGGGTGCGTACCGCAGCACGAGTGGCTCCTCTGCGAGTGGAGGTGGTGAGGCCGTCGGCGGGGCGTTGCCGCGCCCGGCCGACAGGCAGGGGATCGAGCAGGCGTCTCAGGCGTGGGGTTGCCGGGGCTGGTCCCGAAGGACGGGCCCACCACCGTGCCCGCGGGCGTACTTGAGTACGGCGGCCGCCAGAGCTGTGGTGTCTGCGGCACGGGTCAGGCCCTGGCGGGCAGAGCGGTAGACCTCGACGACGGTGTCGTTGGAGTTGCCCCACACAGCAAGCCAGCCGGCGTGGTCGTCGGCCGTGTGCTGGGAGCTGGCCTCGCGCCCGTCGGCGGTCGCGCCGCTGATGGTGATCTCGGAGCCGTCGGCGAGGGGGACGCGCAGGTACGTTCCTGCGTGCTCGTGGACGGGGACCCAGCACAGGCCCTCCGTCTCCAGCTGGCCCATGAGCGAGGTGGTGAAGTCGTCGGGCAGATCGGCGAGTTGGATCTCACGGGTGTAGTGGGTGAGCGTGATGTCGAGGATCCGGAGGGTGGTGACGTCGACGTGGACGGCCTGGGCGCGGTCCTGGGTGGTGACGGTCCAGTTGTAGAAGCGGCGGACGTCGTCGCCGGTTGGCAGAACGGTCGGGCCGAAGCCGGTCAGAGAGCCGTCCTCAAGAGCACGGGTGAATTTGAAGAACCGCTTCACCTCGTGTGCGCCGGCCGGGAGATCCGGCAGCGGCGTCGCTTCGCCCTTGCCCGGCAGGTCCTCGAAGGTGGTGATGGTGCGGGCCTGAATGAGCGTGTGCTCGGTGATCTCCATCCGGGCTGTCGACGGCTTCGCGGACCAGAAGTCGTACTGCTGGTGAACGGCTGAGGCGTGCAGGCCGGTCGACTGGTGCGCGGACCCGTACGTTTCGTGGACCGTCACTGTCCAGTAGACGGTGCGCTGTTCGGGGGTGAGAGGCAATGTGATCACGTCTGCTCCTGAGCCGGCTGGTGACCGTTCCAGGTTGCCGCCTGAAACTTAAAATCAATTATACTCTCTTTCGGGAATGGTGCAACCCCCTTCGCAGAAGGGGGCGCAGGTCAGAAGCCCGTTCAGTCGGCGGCCGAGCTCGTGATCCTCAAGACGGGAGCGGGTATCCGGGCAGAGGCGGCTACAGCGCGGGCAGGGGGTCGGTGGGGCCGTCGACGCCAAGGATGAGCACGTGGTGTCCGACGGCCTCGGTGGTGCCGGCGGTGACCTTCTCGACGTCGAGGCGCAGCCGGATGCGCCCGGCGCCTTCACCGTTGGCCGCGAGGTCGTGTTCCAGTTGGTCGTCGAGGCGGTCCAGGGCAGCCTCGGCCGCGGCGTAGTCGGCCAGGCCGTGGGCGAGGAGCTGGCGGGTGGCGGTGTCGCGGAGCTGGTAGCTGGACATGCGGGCTCGTCCTCCGGCAGGTGGGGTGATCAGGTGGTGGGGTCGGCGAGCCGTCGTGCCGCGTTCACCGCGCGCGACCAGACATCGGGGCTGCCGCCGTGCTCACGGGCGAGGGAGGCGGCGAGTCCCCGGACATCGCCCCGCTCGCGCAGGGCGACCAGGGCGATGTCCGCCCGCCGGTCGGCCTCCGAGCGGGGCGGCGCGGCCGCGGGCGTGGGGCGGTGCTCGAGGGCGTTGCGTACGACGTACTCCCAGGACCTCTGCGGCCCCCCGTACTGCACGCTCAGATCTGCGGCCAGCCCCGGGTGGTAGCCGTCGCGTTCGATCGCCTCGGCGGCGAACTGCTCGGCGAGCTGCGTGGCGGTGAGCGGCTCACCGGCGGCGTGGGCGCTCAGCTCGGCGGCGAGAACCTCCTCGAGGGCGGAAGGCCGGCCGACGGGCGCCTCCGGCTGAGGCCCGGGGCGGCGGCCGGCCTTGCCGAGCTTGTCCCCGGTGCGCTTGCGGTCGAAGTCCTGCAGGTCGCCGACGCGGAAGGCGGCAATCATGCGGCCGGTGGGGCCCTCGACCTCGCCGACGGAGTCCGGGAAGTAGCCAGGGTTCGCCTGGTGGTACTTGCGGATCACCGAGGGCCCGCTGAAGTTCAGCAGCTTGGCAGCCTTGTTGATGGAGACGACGTCCTCGGGGTCGAGCTCATACAGCTCGGGATCGGCCTTGAGGACCTTGCTCGCCTTCTCCTCCTGGAACCACGTGTAGAAGTCCCGGAACTGCTGCTCGTCGTAGAAGTCGGTCCCGTCGATCCGCTCCTTCTCCGGGTGGCGGTGCTCCTTGGGCTGCTCGTCCCGCACTTTGTACCAGCGGGCCGCGGTGCCGACGCTGGCGCCGGTGAACTCGCGGATCCAGTCGCGGTTCACCACGGTGCGGCCGCCGACGAGGCGACGCTGCGGGTTCAGGGCCTTGGTCACTGCACTCTCCGGTTCTGGCCGCGGCCCTATACTTGGGGCCTGCTCCTCTTTGTTCCTCCGGCGCTCACGCGCCGGCGGGCGAGTCGAGTTGGTGAAGGTGGTCGGCGGGACGTTCGGCCGGGGTTGCCGCCCTGGGTCGACACCCTCGTGAGAGGGTGCCTTCCGCCGCCCACCGCTTTTGCCGCTTGTTTCGCGTAATCAATATGACGCTCTTGGTGGTGGCTGTCAATCTCGCCGGCGCCAAGACCGCGTCACGACCGGAACCTACGGTGCGCGGCCCACTCCCGTTCGAAGTGCGGCACCTGCTTGTCCCGGACCTGGAACGGGGCGGTGACCATCAGTTCCTCCACGGTCGGAAGGGCCGGCCCCCGCCGGTGGATCCACGCCCGCACCCGCCCGAAGCGTTCGTCGACCTCGACGGGGACGCCGTGCCGCTCCGAGACGCTCCGCAGCCGCCGCCCGAGAACGGCTGCCCGGCCCACGTCGACGCGCTCCACCGAACGCAGCGCCCGGCCGCGGCGAGCAGGGTCCGCCTTCGCGACGGGCAGAATCCGCCGCACGTGATACAGCGCCCACGGGCATGCGAGCTCCTCCTCGAAGGCGGCGAGGACGGGCCGGTCGGCGGGACGGCTCGGGTCAAACTTCTCCAGCAGGCTGTCTCGGCCGAACAGCTTCGCCTTTGGGTTCAGGCTCACCGACGTGTACTCAAGGCGCAACACCCGTCCGCCGATGTCCGGGTGCGCGCGCATCCGGTCCAGGTGGTCAGCCATGGCGCCCATCGAGACCGGGAAACAGCAGAAGCTGCAGTAACTCTTTTCCCACCGCACGCCGAACCGCTCGTACAGGAACGCTTCGCACCGATCACGCCCCCACCCCCAGTCGATCAAGGGATACACGCCCTGGCGCAGCGGATTCTTGCTCGCCGCCTCGTCCCGACGACTGCGGACGGCCTCGTCGGCGTTGAACCCCATCACCTGCCGAAACGGCCGGTCGCCGATTCCCAGGGCGATCAGCGCGTCACCGACCTCGCCCTTCGCGTGCAGGCTGCAGAGCCGAATGCCGCCCTGCTGGGGAACCGTGCCGCCCGCCTCGTACTCGTCCCACAGCGCCCAGGGCCCGCGCTCGATGATCCTCTCGGGCTGCCGGGAGTCGTCCATGACCGCGATCTCCAACGCGCGGCTGGCCCGGGCGACTTGAACGAGCCGGACCCGGTGCTCGCGAAGGAGCGGCAGCACGAACTCCTCGGCGTGGGCGCGGGTGGCTGGCCACTCGTCCCCGGTGAGCTGGTGCATGACCAGGGTGCGGGCCAGGTCGACTCCGTGAGCGGCAGGGTCCTCCAGCATCTTCACCAAGTACGCGGTCGAGTCGACCCCCAATCCCCAGTTGATGACCAGCTCGATGCCCTCGAAGCCGAGGCTGGCTGCGACGCGGGCGGTGGCGTTCATGCGGCCGCACCCCCTTGGTCGGCCTTCGGGTACGGGTAGGAGGTGACGGCGAGGCGGCGGCCGGTGCGCGGTCCGATGTAGGCGGCGTAGCGGTGGTGGCCGCCGTGGTGCACGCCCTGCGCGCCGACGGCGTGCAGGGCCTCCTCCAGCCACGCCCGGCCCGGCTCGCCCGGGTCACGGGGGCGAGCGCCGAGGGCGACCAGGCGCCGCTCGACCCCGCCGCGGCCGCGCTCGTCGTTGCGGACCTTGGACATCGCGCGGTCGTGGAGGACCGAGCCGTCGGGCAGCATGGTCAGGCGCCGCGGGCGCGTCTTGCCCAGGTAGTCCATCCCCTTGGCCTGGTAGATCGTCCCGTAGTGGCCGGGAAAGATCGTCTCGGGCCCGTGGGCGGTGAGGCGTGTCCTGGGCTCGGGATCGCTGTGCGCCACGACCCCACGCACGCCTCGGGCGGCCGCCAGGCGGAAGGCGCACGCCTGCGCCCACGTCTCCGCGTTCGCCGGGACCTCGTCGAGCAGCACCAGCCGGTTCAGCTCCAAGCTCTCCTCGTACGGGGTGAGCCGGCCGAACACCGAGGTGAGCACGGCGGCCTGGGTCGGGATACCCAGGGTGAGCACTCCCACCAACTGGCCGGCCGCGGGCGCGGCGGTGTCGATGAGACCGTAGGCGAAGCGGACGGAGCCACGAGCCGCTGTAGTGGTGGGCGCGCACGAAGGCCTTCGCTGTGTGGACCAGATGGTTCGGCATCTCGCGGACGACTGGGGGTAGCGGGTGGAGTCGAACCCGCCCTCGCTGGTCGGCCTCCAGCTGTGCCGGCGGTTCTTCCACCGCTGGCAGACGGCGCTGAGATCGAGCGGGGGTTGCTCGTACGCAGACATCAGGGTGTTCCCCTCGGGGTGGGTGAGTTGGTGAAGGAAGGCCGGGTCCGGGGTTGCCGCCCTGGGACCGGCACAGCGGGCGGTGGGTCAGGTGGTGGGGAGCATCAGCTGACGGGGGGGCGTGCAGCACGTCCAGGACGCGTTCGCGCCAGCGCATCGCCCAGTGCACGCAGTTGGAGCAGCTCTTGTGCTTGCCCTCGCACTGGGGCAGCGGGGCGTTCCAGCGGGCATCGCGCGACCACGCAAGGGAGTCGGCGGAGGCCAGGTACTCGGCGCACGTTTCGAGCGCCTGGGTCTTCAGCCCGAAGCCGTGCAGGCGCAGCCCGGCGGCGGCCACCGTGGCGAGGACGGCCTGAACGTCCTTGACCGACTTGCGGCGGCATACGGAGCCGACCCCGACCAGCGGATAGTCCGCCAGCCGGACGCCGCGCTTGTCGTACAGGTCCAAGCAGGCCTCGTAGCCGGCCGGTCGCCAGCCCTGAACGGTAGGGATGATGTCGACACCGGGTTCCTCGGCCATCAGGTCGACGAAGTTGCCCACGGTGCGGTCGATGTGCTCACCCACCGACAGGCCCGTCTTGGCGATCATGTCGGGTTCGCACATCCAGTCCTGCGGGCCGGCCCAGACCAGAAGGCCGATCTCGTCGCGATACCGGCGCAGCTCCCGGACGTAGGCGTACGGACTGACCGTCCAGCCGCCGTGGTCGCCGAGTTCGGAGAAGGCGCCCGAGTCGCACACCCAGGCGTCTGCGGCGCGCGGCAGCGTCGCGCGTTCGGTCAGTGTCGAGCGCGAGACGCACATGGGCACGCCCCACGTGGAGAGCCACTTGGCGTGGTGCCCGCCGATCCAGAACATCGGTCCCTCGGCCGGCGAGTCGCTCGGGTGGAAGCCGAGACCGTATTCGCAGCGGCAGACGCAACTGCCGATGGTGCAGAACCCGCAGTCCAGGCACTGGTCGTGGTAGCAGTGGCCGCAGGCGTAGCGGACGGCGGGCGTGCACGTGCACGTCTCGGCGTCCACCGTCGGCGTGAGCACGCGGGGGGCTGGGGCGGTGAGTACGGCGTTCACGTGGGTGCCCTTCGAGTTGGTGAGGGGGCCGGTCCCGGGGTTGCCGCCCCGGGACCGGCCGGCGGGTCAGTGGGGGAGGGGCTCGCCGGTCTGGCCGTGGCACGTCACGGTGAAGGCGGGATCGGCGCACCAGGCAGCGAGCTGGGAGCCGCTCCAGTCCTCGGCCTTGACGGACTGCACCAGGTGTCCGACTGGGCACAGGACCAGGACCCGGCCGTAGGAGGTGCTGCGTACGACCGGAGGACCGGTGTGGGGCAGGGCGCCGGGGCGCCTGGAGAGCTGGGTGATCACTGCGGCGGCCCGCTCCTCGCAGACTTCGAACAGGTTGAACTCGCCCTCGGCTGCGTCCACCAGGCGGTGAGCGTCGGCAGCTGCGGTTCGCGCCCGGTAGACCTCGGCCAGGGCGTACGCGGCCTCACGCTCACGGGCGACGGCGAGGAGCGGTTCCATCTGCGCGCGCTGCTCCTCCAAAACCTTGGTGGCGCACGCCGCGACCTGGGGGCGCACCGTCCGGACCGATGCGAGGTAGTCGTCCTGGTCGCACAGGACGCGGACCAGCTCCCACCGCTCCCCGGTGACCTGGTTGAAGGTGGCGGTGAAGGTCAGGGGGATACGGAAGTGGGTGGCGACGTGTACGGCGACTCCCAGCAGCGGACCGGGGTCGACGGATTCTGCGAACGTGGGGCGGAGCGTGAAGACCGCCGTCCGGCCGCCGACTTCGCCGGAGACCTGGAGTTCAGGGGGACCGGCGCTGTGGTCATGGGAGATGGCCGGATGCGTGGTCGGCTGGGTGGAGTTCACGGGGCGCCTCCTTGGTGGCTGCACTCGGGCGGGTTGGTGGGAGGCCGGTCCGGGGTTGCCGCCCCGGACCGGCGGTGGGGCAAAACGGCGAGTGGGTGTGGCTGTCGCGGTCGGTGAACCGCGTCAGGTGTCCGCGCTGGGCGGGTCGCCGCGGTTCCAGGGAGCGAGGACGGCCCGCGGCTCGCTCGCCCCTCGTCGGCGTTCGCGTCGTGCGGCCAGCAGCAGATCGAGGATCCGCTGGCCTTTGACCTCCGCCTGGTGGCGCAGGGCTGTGGGCATCTGGCTGGGGAGCATCACCCGCTTCGCCCGTAGGTCGATCTCCAGCGTGACGGTGCGCACCAGGGTGGAGCCCCGCTCCTGGCCGGCGTACAGGTGCAGCCGCGCCTGGACCCGGTGGTCGACAGGGGTGAGCTGTACGTACTCGTTGGCCCAGGCGAAGTTCTCGACGTCGGGGGAGAGCTGCACCCGTGCGGGAACGGTGCGCCCGGTGGGCACGTCGCGGTCATGGAGCGGGGCGGTGGGGTCCTTCTCCCGGCGCGTCACGTGCTCGTGGAAGGGGTACCAGCCGGGCCCGTAGAAGACGGCTCGGGGTTCCAAGGCGTACGCCCAGTCGCCGAGTTCCAGCTTCACGCCGAACGAGTGGCGCTCGTTCTTCGGGGCGACGTGGAGGTCCAGGGACGGGACTTCGTGTGGAGGTGGGGCCGGAGCGAAGTCGGGAGGCGCGGGCAGGTCAGCAGGGGTGAACGTCGTGCGGGTGTTGCCCACCTCGTCCGGGACGAAGCCATCGAGCATCACCACCTTGCGGACCATGCGGGGGACGGCGCGCTCGCGCAGGGTGACGCGCAGGGCCACGGCCGAGCCCTCGGCGGCGATCAGCTCCTGGAAGTCCCAGTCCGGCTGTGCCGCGCTCAGGTCGTGTTGCACCGTGCGCAGTGCCCGGGAGATGCGGCGGCCGAGCGGGTCTTCCGGGTCCGGGCGGCGGGTTGCGGGCAGGATGAGGGCGGCATCGGGGTGCCACTGGTCGGACAGGACCTGCCACGGTCCGGGCGGCAGCAGCGAGGCGACCTGGCCGGCGAGCTGTGCGGCCTCGGTCAGCTCGCGCAGGACGGCGGCAGTGAGGCGGGCGGTGGACGGCGTGTCCCACGGGCCGCCCAGGACCAGGCTGAGTCCGCTGCCGGGGCTGCCCAGGGTGACGCTGAGCCGCCTGCCTTCCAGCCAGGCTTCCGCATGCCCGAACCGGACGAACAGCCCCGGCTCGTCGGGCCGTTGGAACGGGGCGCCGGTGGTGAGCAGGCGGGCAACGGCCTCCAGGGGCGGGCGGGCGTCGTGGGCGTCGGGCAGGGCCGGGGCGTAGCGGGTCACCGCGTCGAGAATGCGCGACGTGACAGGCGTTGGGGTGTGCGCGCTGATGCGCGCGGTGCAGATCCGCGCGGGGCCGGTGGGCGACGGCGCGGCCAGAGTGGCCTGAAGCTGGCCGTGCCGCTCGCGGGTGCGCAGGGTCAGCCGGTAGCCGCCGGGCAGGTCGGCGCGGGTGTGGTCACGTCCGCGCAGGTGGTGTTCGACGATGGTGTCGGAGATGGCGTAGGTCGGAGAGGCGGGCTCGAACTCGTACATGGCGCAGGCCTCCACAGGCGGCAGTCGGCGCGGGGTGTGCGGGGGTGGTCAGCGGGTGATGCGGGCCCGGGCGCGGTCGGCCTGGACGTGGACGGCATCGGCGTGCGCGGCGGCGCGGACCTTGTCGGCCCACTCGGCGGCGCGCTGGGCCAGTCCGGCGAGGCGCACGAAGTAGGCGTCCTGGTGCTGGCGGGCGCGATCCATCAGCGCCGCGTGCTCGGCGGTCAGCTCCTGGGCGGTGTACGCGGCGATCGCTTCCACGCCATGGCGGCGGGTGACGCGTCCGAAGGGGCAGGCGCCTTCCTCCTGCTCGATGACGGCGACGTCGGCG
The DNA here is from genome assembly GCF_053591955.1 of Streptomyces sp. NPDC002845. NCBI lineage: Bacteria > Bacillati > Actinomycetota > Actinomycetes > Kitasatosporales > Streptomycetaceae > Streptomyces > Streptomyces sp. NPDC002845. The sequence continues at coordinate 60,246 of NZ_JBSFUU010000046.1, forward strand.
GCGGGCCAGCCAATGGCCTCGTCGCGCGGGCCGAGCTGGATGTCGAGCACGCACACCGCGTCCGCATCGTGCAGGCCGTCAGCCTGGTAGCGGATGTGCGGCCGGGGCACCGGGCCCGTCTGGCGCTCGGTGTGCGCGCGCCACAGTTCGGGGGAGGGGTCCTCCTCGTCCTGGTGGAGGCGGTGAAGGTAGGAGAGAAGGGCGGGCAGCTGCCAGGCGGGGGAGCCGAACGGCGCGGCCGGCATGGCGAGCCCGGCCCGGGCGATCAGGCCCGTGTGGTTGCTGACGGCGGCCTGGGCGACGAACAGAGAGGCGTTCAGGCGGAGTTCGGAGCGGAGCATGGCGAGGCCTTCCGGGCGGGCGGCGCGCAGAGAGGGAAGGGGGAGGGGGCCCGGGCCGGACTGTCAGGTCCGGCCCGGGCAGCAGGTCAGGACGCGTCCTCGGAGTCCTCGGCGCTCACGGCGTCCGGGTTGTCCGGGGTGTCCTCGGCGGCCTGTCCGTCGGCGTCGGCCGCTTCCGGCTCGCCCTCCTGGTAGGGCTCGTCGTCGACGATGGCCTGTTCGACGCTGGAGAGCGGGTAGCCGATCTCGGCGAGGAACTTAAGCCACGTGCGGGCGTCCTCGCGGATCTCCCGCAGCTCGTACACGGCCGAGCGGGCGGTGCTGTCGGTGCGCCAGGTCCGGACCTCGCCCATCCGCTTCTCGAACGTCGCGGCCAGCACCGCGAAGTTCAGCAGGGTGAGCTTGGCCGGGGTAGCCGTGGCGGCGCGCTCGGCGGGCTGGTCGTAGCCGGTCAGCTCCTTGACCAGGTCCCGGCGGCCCGCGTCGCCCACCCACTGAGCCACCGGCTTGGGGCAGGCAAGGAGCTGCCCGGTGATGAACGCGGCAAGCGGCTTCGGTGCGGTCTTGCGGCCGATCAGGTCCTTCAGCCACCCCTGCCGGGCCTTCTCGGCGGCGCGGTAGGCCTTGTTGCCCGCCTTGACGTACTCGCGCGACGGCTCCGACGACTTGGCCTCACCCGTCGCCTGCGGCTGCTCCTCGGCCTGGTCGCCGTCCGTTTCGGGGGCGTCCTCCTGGGGCGGGTAGTGGCCGAAGCGCTCCGGGTCGGTGCAGAAGTACTCGACCTCGCCGGGCTCGCGGGGGTTCTCGGCCCAGGTCGCCACGTGGCCGGGGCACTCGGCGTGCGCCTCGGCGGTCATGGGCTCGCCGTCCGGGCCGTCCAGCTCGCTGAGCGGCGCGACGGTGGCCGGAAGCGTGTCGCCGTCCTCGACCAGCCGCACCCCCGCCGCCGTCAGCTGCGGGCGGACCTCGGCGCGGGCGCGCTGCTCCTCGCGGTCGTCGCGCTCCCACTGCACCTGGAACTCGAAGCGGCCCTTGGCATAGGCCTCCAGCAGCCGGTTGACGGCGTCGGCGTCGTCGTTGAACTCGCCCAACACACCGAGGACTTCGAGGTCGAGGTCGTACGTACCGGCTTCGGCGAGTGCCGAACGGGTCCGCTCGCCCACCGACTTGGCGGTCCTCACCGCCTGGGACACGTCCCTGCGGGAGCGACCGGTGAGTTCGGCGACCCTGGCCTGCTTCATGCCCGCGCCGACCGCGCCGAACAGGGCGTCGGCCTGCTCCAGCTCGGTCAGGCCCCGGCGGTAGTCGTCGTCGTTCTCGATGAGCTGGTCGATGAAGTCCTCGCCCGCCTCGCGCAGGGAGGGGTCGAGCACGTACGCGGGGACCTCGATCGCGTCCTGCTCCGCCTCGGTCTCCTTGGTGGCCCGGGCGGCGAAGTAGCGCCGGTGGCCCATCTTCAGCTCGTAGGTGTCCTCGCCGAGCGGGAGGACCACGACGGGGACCTTCACGCCGTTGGCCGCGACGGACTTGAGGAACTTCTCGTCCAGGTTGAGGTCCTGGCGGACGTTGTTCTCGTTGACGCGGATCTGGCCGAGCTGCAGGGTGACCCGCTGCATCGGTGTGGTGGTTGCGGTGTCGCTCACGGATTGCTCCTCGTGCGGTCGGTTGGTGTTGAGCAAGTTGCCGCTTGCTCGTGAAATCAATTATACGCCATTTAGTGAATGGGGCAAGGCCTTTTATCCCTGGTCGGCTGGGGTGTGATGCTGGCGGATCTCCTCGGCGATGCCCTTGGCAACCGCCTCGCTGTCGTCGGGGGTGTGGACTTCGCGGAACACGGCGATGGGGCCAAGGGGGTTGAGACTTGCCCACAGGCAAAGCTCGCCGCGTTCGTCGACGTGGAGCGCGTACGGTTCCGCTCCCGGGGCGTCCAGGTGGCCGGAGGCTTTCCATGGGCCGGCGGTGGCCGTCCAGTTGCCGCCGAGGATCTCGGCAACGCGGTCGGCGACTGCTGCGGGGGTCGTCATCGGGGCTGGTCCTTTCAGGGCCGGGCCCGGGGGCGGTGCGCCCCCGGGCTGGCTAGGTGATCAGTCCTCGTGGGGTTCCATGATGGTGATCACGGGCTCGCCGTGGTCGCCGGGCCCGATCGCGCAGACGAGCTGGACCGGGCGGGCCTGCCGGGTGCGGCCGTCGCGCGGCACCCGCCGCAGGTCGACGGTGACCTGCCCGCCGCCCCCGCCGCTGCGCCGGATCGCGTGGCGGGTCATGGTCAGCACGTCCCACAGGCGGCCGCGCTCGTCCTGCGGCATCTGCCGCTCGCTGTCCCCCTCGTTCCAGGCCACGCAGCCTTCCCACACGGCGCTGGTGAGGGCGACCGGAACCCGGAAGCCGGCCTCCCGGGCCAACTCGGCGTCGGCGGCGACCAGGACGCCGTCTGCCAGGGCCCGGGCGCGGGTGTAGACGTGGACGAACTCGTCCGCGTCGACCAGGGGGACCGACCGCATGGCGTCGTCGCTGACGTCGGGGTCGTCGGTGACGGCTGCGTCGTGCAGAACCGCATCGATGCGGGACAGCACGTTGTCGCTGCTCACCCGCTCTTCTCGCGGCGAGCCGGGGCGGTGCCGGGCGGGCTGCTGCTCCTGCGGGGAACTGTGGCTGTGGTTGGCCGGTGCGGGGCTGGTGGTGGGCGACTGGGCGGCGTCCTCCTCGGCCACCATCGCCGCGTGTACATCGAGCACCGTCCCCAGGGCCGCAACCCTCCCGGCGTCTCCGGCGGTCACGGCCTCGGCCCGCTCCTGCTCGAACGCGTCCCGGATCTGCTCGTGGCTGTAGCCCTGGGCGAGCTTCACGCGGACGGTCTTTCCCACGAGATCGACCGCCAGGGCGGGCAGGTGACGGGGCAGGCGGTCATGGCCCGGCACACCGGATGCCCGCGTGCGCCGGGCGAGCCTGCGAGCCGCGCTGCGGTCCTGTGCGCTGGCCGGTCCGGCGGCCTGGTGCGCGTGCCCAGAGCCGGGCGCGGCGGTGGGAGCCGCGGGAACCTCGGCGGTCGGCGCATCGTCCGCGGGGGCGGCGGGGGCCTCGGCGGTCAGTTCGTAGAACCGGTTGGAGTGAACGTGGACCGTCCACTTCTGCCCGGGGGTGTCCTCGGTGAGCCGGGCGCGCGGCGTGGTCTCCCACGCCTCGAATGCGCGCGCCGGGTCGACCGGCAGCATGTTGCCGCTGTCGGAGTCGTAGGCGCGGCAGGTGCGGGCCGCCGTGCGGATTTCCGCAACGCGCTTGGTCCAGTTCCGGCGGATCGTGGTCATCGCGGTGTCCTCCTGATTTCGAGTGGTGCCGGATGAGTTGCCGCTCATCCGGTAGGGGGCCGGGCGCCATGGTCGGCGCCCGGCGGGACGGTTCAGGCCCGGACGGCCGAGTCGGCGGTGCGCAGGGCCTCGCGGGTGGCCTCCAGCAGCGGCGCGGAGATGCCGCCTGCCTCCAGGTCGGCGGCCGTGATGCGGCCTGCCTCCAGGTCGCAGAACAGGTTCCCCAGGCAGACCGACAGGGCGCCCAGCTCGTAGCGCAGGCCGTGCGGGGTGACCGTGCGCGCGCCCACCAGGAACCCGTGCCGGTCGTAGGGGGCGGCGTTCACCAGGTCGCGCACGGTCGGGTAGTCGTCGGAGGTGGACCCCCGGAAGCGGGTGGCCCGCAGGAAGGCCACCATGGCGCGGTCCATGCGGAAGGTGCCCGGCTTGGTGTGGTCGTCCTCGTCGGCGGCCTCGACCAGCCGCCCCACGGGCTTGGTGCCGGTCCAGCCGGAATTCGACGGGGTGGTGTCCCTGCCGTGAACCTCGGCGTTCCGCACGTGCGCGTACGTGCTGTAGACGGTGGTGCCGCCAGGGCTGTGCTCCTCGTGTCCGGCCACCTTCTCGACCAGCCAGACCGGCTCCGAGCCGGGCCGGTAGGCGGTGAAGTCCTCCCGGTCGAAGACCAGCATTCCGGCGGCGATGTCGTGTCCGTAGGCGCCCATGTGCGGCTCCCTGTCTGCTCGGTGTGGGTCGGTCGGTGGCCGGTGAGTTGCCGCTCACCTGTAAAATCAATAATACACCTTCAAGGGGTTGATCAATCCCTTTTTCAGAACAAGGTGTCCCCGCCGCCGTCGCCGAACCCGGCCGGCTGCGCGGCCCTGGGTGCCACACGGGCGTGCTCGGCCTTCGGCTTGTGCGGGCGGCTGGCCACGGCTTCCTGCGCCGCGCGGGCGGCGGCCTGCTCCGCCTGGGCCTCCAACTCGTCCTCGTCGCGGTTGTGCACCACGATTTCAACGGCCGGTGAGGCGTCGCGCCACTGGTCGCGGTACTCGTCCGTGGGGATGCCGGGGTTGGGGCGGAGCTTGATCCCGGTCTCGCGGTGGAAGCGCTCGTACGCGGGCGAGTCCTGCGAGACGAATCCGGTCTCGATGCGGAACGGGGCTGACTCCCTCGGGATGATGAACGCCCCCCGCCGGGCGAGCGTCTCGGCGACCGCGATCACGTGGAACTCGAACAGCGGCCCTCGGTACCCGGGGGCGTGGCCGCTGCGCTTGATCCGCCCGAACGGCGGGTTGCTGATCGCGCAGTCGAACGGACCGAGGTTCAGGCCCGGAACGTCGAGCACGTCAGCACAGATCCACGTCGCCTCCGGCAGGACGCGCCGCCCGACACGCACATACTCCGGGTCCTTCTCCACACACAAGATCTCGCGTGGCGGCAGACGCTCCCAGCGCCGGTTCCAGTAGTCGCGGGCGTGCCAGGCCAGGCGACCGATGCCCGCGCACAGGTCGATGATGCGGTCACCCGGGATCACGTGGTGGAGTTCGCCGGCGAGCTCGGCCGGTGTGAAGAACGCGCCGTCCAGGGTGCGGCCCATGTTCGCGGACTCGTGGAAGTGGTCGAGAACGAATTCCCGCTCCTCCTCGGTCAAGTCCCGTTCCATGCCGACCAGTTCGCACGCCCGGTGGTGCTGCTTGGTCTGTTCCTTGCTGAGCTTTCCGGCCATGGCATGCCGCCTTTCGCGGTAGGGGGAGAGGTTCTGGCGCGGGTTGTCCGGACCGCTCCAGGGCGGTCCTGTGTCCGAGGGGGAGCCATGACGACGGCGTCCGCGCTGCGCGCCGTCAGGAGGCGTTCGTCAGGTGTCAGTCGGCGGCTGGACGTTGCTGCACCGGCGACCCCACCCGCGCGCGGGGTCGTGCTCCGCCACGTACCAACCGCACGTCCCGCACCGTGGCCCCCATGACTGGGGTGCGGCGGTGGGCTCGGCGATGTACACGTCGGCGGACTTCCAGGGGAAGCCTCGCGGGGCGAACCTCACGGACTCGTCGGGCATGCCCAGCCGTCCGGCCAGTCGATCGGGCCAGGGCGCGTGGCTTCGGAAACTGCCTCACGGACGGCTGCTTGCGTCCAGACCTGCGGAAGGTGACCGTGTCCGGTGACGCGGTACGCGTCAGCCGTGATGTACCGCTCCGGGTGGGTGATGATGACACCGGAGTCCCGATCCGGCGTGAATGTGATGGCTGAATGCCCGTTGGTCTGGCGGTAGATGATCGTTTCGTCGTCGGTGACGGTGGCTTGGCTGGACAGCCAGAATCCGAGCGATCCGCCGAGAAATGCGCGTACCGCGTCGACGCTGAGTTGGGGCCGACCGTATCCGGGGGCCTCCCGCACGGGAATGCCGGTGTCGTTCTGGTGGATGGTCTGCGTGTAGCGCGCGTACATGCGCGCGTCGCGGACGAGGATGCGTTCGCGGGGCGCGCCTTCGTACCACTGCGGCAGCGGCACAGTCTCCAGCTCTGTACCTGGCAGTGGACTGCCGGGCTGGATCCATCCCGCTTCCTTGCCCGCTCGGCACATGGCGGGCGCGTCACGCACCCACGCGAGGAACTCGCCGAAACCGCCGGCATAGCGGCCGTTGTGCTCGGACCCCTCTGCCCAGTAGCTGGAGCCGTACCACACGCACCGGGCGGTGAGTTCAGCGATCGTGGTCGGCGTCGGGAATGCACCGGTCAGGGTGATCGTGCGTACGTGGGCATCTTCCACGATGCCCTGGGAGGTGACGGTTACGTCCCACCCGTTCGCCGTCGCTGCCTCGACCAGCGTGCGCGCCCTCGTGGGCAGCTCGGCGACCTCGGCGGTGGACGGTGCGGCGGGACGGGCCGCGGGGGTGTCGCCGGTCGGCTCGACCGCGGGGCCGGCTCCGCCGTCCGTCTCCCACGCCTCGACGGTGCCTGGGTCGGTGACGGCGGCGCCCGGGTCCGGGCGATCGCCGGTGAGTTGAGAGGGGAGGTGCGTGGACATGGGGGCTCCGCTCGGTGGGCCGGGCGCCGGGGGCGCCCGGCCGGTCGGGTGTCGGTTCAGGCGGTGGGGGTCGGCTCGGGCTGCGCCGTGGTGACGGTCAGGTTCTCGGCGCGCAGGTCGGCGGCGACCGCGTCCATGAACCCGGTGTCGGCCTGCTGGTCACGGCTGCCGGGGGCGTACCAGTACTGGTTCTTGCGGTGCCACTTGAAGCCGTGGCGCTTGAGGACGTCGGCGGCGCCGTCGCCCAGACGCGTACCGGTGACCGTCGTCCCGTCCTCGTCCGTGTGCTGGAGCGCGAGTCCCTCCGCGCCCTCGTCGCCCTGCTCGCGGGCGTTCGCCGGACGGGCGGCCTGTGTGGCGGCCTGCTCCTTGGCGGCGGCCCAGCGCTGGGGAAGGACAACGTCACTGGCGATCTGCCACATCTGCTGCGGGGCCCAGTTCTCCTGGATGACGTGGCCGTCGACGACACAGGCGGCGAGCATGCCGCTGTTGGGGGGCTCGGTGCCGTCGTGGGCCTCGGACCACAGGACGGCGGCGGCCTTCAGGGCGTCGTCGGAGACGTCCCGGTGGGTGTTGATGCCGTCGACCAGCGGCTTACCGGTGACCTTCCGGCCCTTGACGGTGACGGTGACCGTGTTGTCGGTGGACTCGTAGCGGTCCTCCATGCCGTTGAACTGCGCGCCCTGCATGGGGCGGGTGTGCTCCTCGACGTCGGCCGTGCAGGGGCCGTCGGTCCAGTAGACGGAGATCCACGCGGAGGCGGTACCGGTGCCCTTGCGCACGCTGAACTTCACACCGGGGAACGCGCTCTTCAGGCGGTTACGGAGCTCGGCGGCCACGTCCTTGGTGTCGATGTAGTCCATGCTCTGTCCTTCTGCTGCGAGTTGGGTTGGTGGTGGGTGAGTTGCCGCTCACCCGCAAAATCAATAATACGCCCTTGCGGGGAGGGGTTCAATATCAGTCGGCGCTGAAGACACATTCACCGTTGACCGTGATCCGGATCGGGATCGTTCCATCCGGGCTGATCAGGTCGCCGGGAACCTCGCCGGTGTCCAGATGGACGGACACCACCAGGCCTTCACCGCAGCTCCAGTAGGCGTAGACCTGGGTCCCGCCGGTCTCCAGGCACGGCAACGTGCCCCGCTGCTTCCGGTGCTGGTGCAGAAACCGCGCGCGTCGGTTCAGGGTGGTCGCTCGGCGCTTACTCAGTCGCATAGCTGTGCTTCCTCTGAGAACTCCTGGGAGGCGGCCGGGGGCCGTGGGCGCCCGGCCATGGGGTGGTCAGGCGGTGGGGGTCGGCGTGGTGACGGTCAGGCCGGCGGCGACGGCGGCAATGAACCCGGTGTCGGGGCAGGCTCCGGGGTGATGTCGCGCGGGTCGGCTGGGATCGCCTCGCCCGCCAGGGCGGCCCGCATCTGCTCGGCCGACATACGCCCGCTCACCTCGTTGTAGGGGAGCGTGTACGTGCTGCCCTTGTGCCGGGTCTCAGCCGTTGCCGCGCGGGTGACCACGCGGCAGTCGCCGACGGCGCCGACGGCGCCGCCATCAAACGCGGCGTGGATGTGCGGCACGGTCGCCGTCTTGGCGTTGACCCGGGTCACCTCGTACCAGGACCCCCGCCACCGCACGAAATCACCCTTGATGAAGTCGGCCCGACCCCACACCTTGAAGCCGCGCCGCTCTGCCTCCTTGATGGTCTCCGCCCAGTACGTCAGCTCTTCGTCGTACTCGGCCAGACGGCGCGTCAGCTCCTCCCGGCGTGCCTCGGACGGCTTGCGTCGCCACACATCCGCCGTACGGCCGTTGTCGTCAACGCCGTCACGCTCCCGCAGGACGCCGCGCCGCTCCGCCTCCAGCTTCTCGATGCGGCGCAGCGTGCGCCCCGGGTTCTTCCGGTACCGCTCGTAGGCGTCCGCCGCCGCCGCACGGGATGCCCAGTAGCCCGCGCGCTCGCCCTCGGCGATGCTCTTGCGCATCGCGTTGTGCATGCGCTCCTGGTCCCGGCGGGCGCGCCCCTCCGAATGGTGGCCCACCAGGATTGGCTGACCCATCCAGAACCGTTCGCCGATCCGGTCCGAGGCATCCCGCGCCGACTGCGAGGATGCCGCTGCACGTCCGGCCCGGTCCGTGAACCGCTCCGTCCGCTCCTCGGCCGCATCCACGCGGGCGGCCTCCCGCTCCGCAAACGACATGGTTTCTTCGATCACCACAGCGCACGACAGGCCGAGTGCGCGCACCGCGTCCGCAGCCCGGTTGATCTTCCACCGGTCGGCGCCCTTGTAGCGGCTGCCCCGGATGAAGATCCCCGGGGTACGCCGGTAGGTCCAGCCCAGCGGGCGCAACGCTTCCCACACCCCGTCACCCTTGGCGGAGCCCTCCACGGTGGTGCCGTCTTCGTGGGTGTGCCGGATGACGATGTCCGCCGCCTCGGCCCCCTCCTCCGCTTCCACGATGTCCCCGGGCAGGGTGAGCGCGCGCAGTGCCGCCGGAGAGTGCCCCATGACCCGTGCGGCGCACTCGGCGCAGCGCGGAGCACAGCCGGGCACGTCCCACAGCAGCACCCCGAACCCGCCACACGCATTTGCCGCCGCGCAGTCACCGCGCCCGGCAGGCTTCGCCCAGTCGATCGGCATAACCGCCACAGCTGCCGCGACGGGGGCCGGGGTGTCGACGCCCGGCACCGTGCCGCCCTCTGCCTCCCACACGTCCGCCCCGGACGGGTCGGACACCGCGTCAGCCGCCTGCGCGGACACCTCGTCACGGGTTGCCGGCGGGGGGAGCTCTCCGCCATCATCCCGCGCGAGCGCTCCGCCCTCGCCCTCCCACCCGTCCATGCCGCCCGGGTCGCTCACACCCTCGGGGGCAGGCGCCGAGCTGCTCAGCGCAACCCCTGCGAGCGTGCCCGGCTCCGCCGCATGCTGCACCGTCGCCAACATCGACGGATCTTGGTGCTTGCCCGACCGGCCCACCCGGACCGGCGCCGACCACAACGGGGTGCGCTTGCCCGTCACCCGCCGACCGGTAACCCACACCGCCGAACGGTCCTCACGGAACGCCCCGCCGTCCCACACCGCGAGCAACTCATAGGCGAGCGGCTCACCGTTCTTAACCGCGACACCGGCGACGCGCACCGCGACCGTGCCCCCGTCAGTGCTGCGCTGCATGGCCACCGTCCACCCGTTGGCCATGGCCGTTTCCGCGAACGACACGGCAGCCATGGGCAGCCAAACCCCGGAGGCCGCCTCAGTCTCCGCCACGACGTCCCCCACTGTGGCCCACGTGGCGAGCGTCTCGACGTCCAGCGGCGAACCCTCCGCCGGAACCTTCGGAGCCTTCCACGGCTTGACGTCCAGCCCCTTGACCGAGGCGGACGCCTGCCCCTTCTCGACCCCGGCCGTACGGCCGTGCGTCTTCTTCGACGGGAGGTCACGGCCGATCAGCGCGCGGCCCTCATCCCGCGCGGCCACGGCATCGGCCAACAGGTCAACGAATGCCCGACGGTGCTCGTTCGCTTCCCCGTGCCTCACGTCCGGGTTCACGTCGATGTCTGTGGGAAGCTCGAACATCACCGCCGTACCGCCGTCGGCGGACACCCACGCCCCACGGCCGGCCGGAACATCCCCGGACATGGCACGCGCCAGGAACGCACGCGCTGACTTCGACCGGTGCCCCGGTTCCGCCGCCTCCGACTCCAGGCCGGACAGCTCGCGCTCACACCGCCGGACCGCATCCCGCGCATTCATCCGCCGCATGTCCGCCGCCAACGAGGCCTCCCGGGCACGCTCCGACCACCCGCCGGACGTCTCGTAATGCACCACAACCCGCTCACCCAGCACACCAGCCGACCGGCGTACTTCCTGGTGCAGGTCGTACGCATCCCGCCGCCACGCTGCGCACGTCTCCGCGTGCTCCTCTGCCACCGTCAGCCGCTCACGCGCCACGGTCAGCTCACGGCGCGCACGCTCCGTCAGCCACGCCCGCGACACCCGCACCGTGCCCTCATACGGGCCACGGAACGCCACCGGGAACACCCCACCCCCGTTGCTGTAGCAGATCACCGGCAGCACCTCAACCGCGCCCCCGTCGGTCTCCCACCCGTCCACCCCGCCGGGGTACGACACGACGTCGGGCAACACCGCCGGGGTCTTCTTGACCTCGTTCCCCTCCGCCGGAACGTCCGGTGTCACGCCGCTACCGGCCGGAGCGTCGCCGGCCGGAACCTCGGTCTTCTCGGCCGGCCCCTCCCACCCCGGGCGGGTGATGCGCAGCAGGAACGCCGACGCCTGGGGCCGCACCCGCCCAGCAACCGCGCGCGGTTCCGGCGCACGCTCCGCGCACTCCTGAGCCGACGGCACGTCAAGCCCGAACCAGCGCACGACGGCGAGAGAGTCACGCGCTTCCCAACGGGCCGTGTCGACGTCGCCCAGCCCGTACGCGGACTCTGCCCCCTCTGCGCACTCTTCGGCCTCACGGACTGCACCCCGGGCGCTGTCGTACTGCTCGTCCGTCAGCCCGTCCCAATCGATGCGCTGAGCGAACGCATGGACCGTGTCCAGGGCAGCGCGCGCCATGCCGACCGACACGGCTGTCTGTGCGTGCTCCTCCGCCTTCTCCGCCGCGCGCTCCGCATGGATGCCGTACACGCGCGCCGTCTCGGCCGTCGCCCGCAGTACCGCCGCCGGACGCTCCGCGATCACGTACGCGATAGCGGCCCCCGTGACCTCACCCCACGTGCCGCGCACGTCCCCCGTCGGAAGGGTCACGGTGTGTCCGCCGCCCGACTTGAAATGGAAGCGGAACGGGAACCGCTCACCGCACACGGACAGTTCCGACAGCAGGTCGGAGCGCCGGAACTCCCCCTCGTAACGGTCGCCCAGCGACCGCGCTTCCATCGCTTCCGGCCACTCCTCCGCCGCCCTACGCGCGCGCTCGACTTCCGCCACGGACGGCGCCTTACGGGCACGCTGCCGGGGGGCCGAAGTCTCCGCCGCGGTCTCGGCCGGACCGGGCGCCGGAGCGTCCGCCCGGTCCGGCGCGGTCGGCTGTGTGCGGGCGGTGGGCGCCTCGGCGGTCACCAGGTCCGCGACGGCGCGCCATGCGATGCCCTGGGCGGCCGTCTGGCCGTAGCGGGTGAGGGTGGCGCCGTCCCAGCGGTGCCCCCGGGCGGTGAGTCGCCACACGCAGCGCAGGACGGTTTCCCCGGCCTCCTGACGGGCGGTGAGCAGCAGCGCGCAGTGTCCGGGCTGCGTCTGGACGGTGGCCGTCCAACCGGCCTCCTCGCCCTGGGCGGTGAGGCGGGCCAGGTTGCGGGGCAGGGCCACCCCTCGGGCGTCCGCCGCGTGGGGCTGCTCGGCGGGTGGGGCGGTGGGCGCCGGCACTTCGGCAGGGGCCGGGGCCGGCGCCTGGGCGGGGGCGCTCGTGCTGCTGGCGGGGCGCGTGGTCGCGGTCATGTCGGGTCACTCCTGGTCGGGTTTGAGTTGCCGCTCACACCGGGAGGCAGGGCAGGGGGGCAGGGGCGTTCCCGCCGGGCCGGTCGGGCGACCGGCCCGGCGGGTGGTGCTCAGTTGCGGCGGTTCGGGGGCCGGTTGTCCCGAGGCGCGGTGCGGCTGGCCGCTCGGTCGCCCGTCTCGGCCTGGTCCTGAGCGGGGCGCGGTACTCGCTCGGCCTGGCGGAACTCGACTCCCGGCTCTGGGGCCAACGGCACGCCGTTGGGGTCGGTGCTGTACGCCTCCCGGATGGCCTCGGAGGTGAGCGGCCGAAGCCAGAAGTTCCGGACCTTCCAGCCGCGTACGAATTCCGATCCGTCGGGGGCGAACGTCCGCACGACCAGTGCGCCGGTCGCGTACCCGACCATGGACGCCGCGATTACGGCGCACACCCGCGTGGATGCGACCTCGTTGATGATCAGGGCGTCACCCATGACGGTGAGTTCCTGGCCTTCGGTGAGGTCACCGTGCGGCGTGCTGGCGTTGGCCACCATGTGGTGCGTCCCGTCGCCGAGAACGGCGTTCAGGAGCGACAGGTACGCGTCCGCCGCTCGGTCGAGCAACGCGTGTGCCGTGTCCGCGGCGGTGTGCATGGCCTCGTCCGTTTCGGCGTCGCTGACGGGTGCGGGGGTCCACCGCATCGCGTCCATGCCGAAGTCCTCGCCCGGGTCAACGTTCTGCCCTTCGAGGGTCCGCCGTACGTGGTCTTGGTACTCGCTCATCGTTCCCCTGCCTTGGGTTGCTGAGTTGGTGGCGGGCGAGTTGCCGCTCACCCGCAGAATCAATAATACGCCCTTGCGGGGGGTGATCTCAACCCACAATCACCCCCCGGACGTGGCGAGTTAGGACGACTCCACCGGTGTCACCGTCGTACGGAAGAACGCGTTCCGGGTGAGGCTGAACGTGACCCGCTTGGTCTCGCCGGTGCTCTCGCGCCTTCCGTAGATCTCGACGTCGGTCAACTCGTCGTCCTCGTAGGCCACTTGCAACACCGTGCCTTCCCACACCTCCGGCCACGGGGCGGACCGGAGTGCGGTCCTCGGGCGGGCGTAGGCGGCCAGGCTCCGGGTGGGGTTGCGCTCGATGCGTACCCGCTGCCCCCGGCTGATCGGCCCTGTGGCGGTCATGCTGTCCCCTTCTCTGATGGCTGTGGCTTTGGGAGGGTGGGGCGACCGGCTGTCGCCCCACCCTGGGCTTGTCACTGCGTCCGGCCTGCCTGCTGCTCCTCGGCGGCCGTGGACAGTTCGTTGACGCCGTGGCGGGCGTGGTCGGTTCGTACGCGCGCGGCGACCTCGTCGGCGGACGGGAGCCCGAATCCTCCGTCACTGGCGAACACGTCGTATGCCTCGCGCCACCCGCGAACCTGGCACTCGACCGCACTGCGCGACGCACACGCGATCGTCAGACCTCCGACGGTGACGGACAATGCGCCGATTCCGTCGGGGCTCACTGCCGCGCTGCGCGCCCGGATCTTGGCGCGGCGTGGCGCGTCGTCCAGGATCACGAACGAATTGATGGTGAGTTCGGGTTCGCGCAATTCGCCTGTGTCGACCTGTTCGGGAAAGATGCGATCGAGCATTTCGGCGGCCTCGCACCAGCCCTCCCACCACACGCGCGCGCCGGTAGGGTGCCGGAATTCGATGATGGCCGTAGGGATCTTGAGCATGGGAATGAGCGTCAGACCAATTGAAGCATCGGTCTCGTGCTCTCCAGCAAGGTGGATCGTGAGTCGGCTTACCGCGTCAACGGTTTCCGTTCCGGTGTTCAAGGGGGCTCCTCGGGTTGGTGGCTGAGACTGAGCCAGGTTGCCGCCTAAACTCAAAATCAATAATACACCATTCCTGGGGGCGGCATGCCTTGATACGCTCACCGAATGTCTCTCCCAAGCGTTGATCAGGTTCGTGCGTTGCACGAGAAATACGCACCCACTGTAGATGCCTTCCAACTCGTAAACACCCACTGCGAGATCGTTTGGAACCTCGCCTGCGAAATTATCAACCGTGCAGAACTTGACTTGGATACGGAGTTGGTGAAGATAGGCTGCCTCATTCATGACATCGGCGTCTATAAGCTGTATGACACCAAAGGAAACCTCGATGAAAGGAACTATGTCCAACATGGAATCCTCGGTCATGAGATTCTGCGCAACGAGGGGTTCCCCGAAACAATCTGCCGTTTCTGCTCTTGCCATACCGGCGTTGGTCTCACGAGAAGCGACGTAATTAGACAGCAACTTCCCCTTCCCTCGCAGGACTACATCGCCGAGACACCGGAAGAACTTGTCGTGATGTACGCGGACAAGTTCCACAGCAAAGCCACCCCGCCAAAATTCATGACCGCAACGGCATACGCCAACTACGTCAAACGATTCGGGCATGACAAGATCGAGAAATTTGATGCAATGCGCGCAGCATTCGGCGACCCCGACGTCACTGCGCTCGCCGCTCGATACGGTCACCGACTCGAAAAGAACTGACTGGCTCTCAACAGCCTGATTCGACCGGCTAGGCCGGCAACCCCGAAACACCCGCGCCGGCCCCGAGGCAGGCACCCCTGACTCCGTGTCTCCCTCGGAGTCAGGGGTGCCTGCCTCGCTGTGTGTTGCTGGGACCTTCAGCCCCAGCAACACACACACTCGACTAGAACAGAGTGATCACGCTCCCGACCGGACGGCCCTCGTCCGGCGTCCACACAAAATCACCCTCGCCGTTCTTCGGCCAACGAAGGTAATGCCGGTTGCCGTAGCTGGTAACCGATTCCCCCTCCTGGACGCAGATTCGGGCGGTCTGTCCCCCATCCATGAAGCAACCCCAGTCCACATCAACAGTCGACCGGATTGCTGCGCTGGCCTCGCTGGGCGTGGGACCGGCAAACGTCCCGGATCCCGGACGCCCGTCGAACAACCGTAGGTGCACCCGACCTGCCTTGGTCTGGAACACCGTCATACGAGCCAACGGTCCGTCAGAGAAGCACGCGTTGTCCCCGAGCGAAAGATCACGATTCGTGGGGTGAGAGGGCACATCCCCTATGGCCAATGAAGGGCCAACCGACAACGCCGACTCCGGAAGTCCGTTTGCAGCAAACGGACCAACGCTCAGGATCCGGAGCGCATTGGGTCGGTCCATGACTGTCACGCTCCGGGGTACGCGCACCACGAGATCAGCGCTGAACAGATCCATGCGGCCCTCAGGTGCGGCAGCCGTGGATACGTACCCGTTGGTCCCTACCTCGCGTTGAAACGCGACGTCTACCCACTCGGACTGAGGCGAAAGCGCCGTGGTGTACCGAGAGCTCTCCGCCAGCACACGTGCGGTCCCCGTCACCTCATCCCTCTTGCGAAGGATCTCGGAGTTTCCGTTGCCGTACACGTAGCAGTCTGCGAGGCGGCCCGTACGCGTACCCTCCCAATTCAATTGAGAACCGTTGAGCTGGAGGACCCCCCGCGCCTGGACATACCGCAGGGACAGACGCCCGGACTGGCAGACCAGCGTTTCCCTGTCGGAAACTGGGACGCTGAGAATTTCGCCGCCGCTTGCAACGAGGTTCAGGGTTGCCTGACGGGGCATGGCAGAGGCGCGGTCTGCGAGAAAGAAGAACGCACCGCTTGCCGCAGCCAGCGTGCCACGCTGCCCCATGAATGGCTGCACAGAGGTGGGCTGTGCAGGGATGTGGATACCTGCACTCACCGATTTCGGGTCCCAGCTCACGTCATAGACGTTGGTGAAGGTATGTGCACCCAGGGGAAGCGGGAAAGCCTCAAAGAGGATTCCTTTACCCAGCTGCATAGATCGGCGGGGCGTGGGCTGGTCTATCTCTGATTGCATGAATCGTGACGCCTCATCAGGCGTCCGGAATACACGCACGTTGTCTCCTCCGATTCCCCAGGTGACTGATGACCTGGGGGAGTTGGGTTGGTGTCGGGATGGAAGTTGCCGCTCCCGTGTCCCTCAAAATCAATTATACACTCTTGGTTCCTGTCCGGCACCTCAAAACCGGCCGGAACCTGCAACATCTCCTGCGTCTTCTCTTGCGGCTACTCCTGCGTCTTCTCTTGCAACAACTCTTGCGTGAGCCTCTTGGGGAGGGTCGACGTATCCACAGGTCAACCAAGGGTTCTGCCCATGGTTGGGGGTCTGACATCCCCTCTGCTGCCACTTGTCCCGCGCCGGTTGAAGGATGAGTGAGGAATGGGGCGGGGGCGGGTTGGGCGGCGGCGTCGGGGATTGGGGGCGGCCTGGTGTGGGTTTGCGCGACGGGCGGGGCCGTCGCGCTGACCGGGGTCGCTGCCCCGGGTCGGGCTGGGGTGTGTGGGCCGGTGCTCCGGCCCCTCCCTGCCTGTCCGGTCCTGCTGGAGGCAGGTTCAACCCCTCACCCTCCCCAGGGGGTTCGGGCCCCGGAGGGGCCCTATTCCCCTTTCCCGGTATTCCGTGGTTTACTTTATTCCACGGAATACAATCAAATAGGCTTGCCTGTAAGGGAATCGGAGATTCCCTCAACCCTCACGCCGGACAACGGATATGACGATCTCCCAACTAAACCCCCGTCAACCACAGTAAAAACTAGCCTCTTTTCGTGCCGGAGGCACGCACAATCCCTCAAATCTTTTCCGTTCCGGAGGAACGCACGTTTTGGAATGGCCGGAGGCCAATTCCATAACGCCCCGCCGGAGGCGGGCAATTCGCGCGGGGACGCGCGAAACGAGCGGAGCGAGTATTCGGCTGCCGGAGGCAGAGCGAAGC